>DATIEQ010000169.1:0-3084 GCA_035455665.1 Gammaproteobacteria bacterium
GAGTACGCTCCGGTTGCTCGCCTCGCGCGCCTTGTACTGCCTGCGCTCACGACGGCCTTGTCGGTTGTTGTTAACTAATCGCATAGCGGGGTAACCACAACTCAATGGCCCTGATCGTCCAGAAGTACGGCGGCACCTCCGTCGCCGACTGCGAGCGTATCGAGCACGTGGCGGGCAAGATCGCCGCGACGCGCGCGCAGGGGCACGACGTGGTGGTGGCGGTCTCCGCCATGGCGGGGGAGACCGACCGGCTCCTGGGCCTGGCGCACCGGCTGGTGCCGCGGCCGAACCAGCGCGAGCTGGATGTGTTGCTCGCCAGCGGCGAACAGGTCTCCATCGCTCTCCTCAGCATCGCGCTCGAGAAGCGCGGCGTGATGGCGCGCTCCTTCACCGCCGCCCAGGTCTGCATCCGCACCGACAGCGTCCATACCAAGGCGCGCATCCAGGAGATCGACACCGGCGCCCTGCGCGCGCAGCTCGCCGCGGGCTGCGTGCCGGTGGTGGCGGGCTTCCAGGGCCTGGACGCGCAGGGCGACATCACCACGCTCGGGCGCGGCGGCGGCGACACCACCGCCGTAGGTCTCGCCGCCGCGCTCAAAGCGGACGAGTGCCAGATCTACACCGACGTGGAGGGCGTCTACACCGCCGACCCGCGGGTCGTGCCCCAGGCGCGCCGCCTGCCGCGCATCACCTTCGAGGAGATGCTGGAGCTCGCGAGCCAGGGCTCGAAAGTGCTGCAGATCCGTGCAGTGGAGTTCGCGGGCAAATACAATGTGCCCCTGCGCGTGCTCTCCACCTTCAAGGAAGGCGCGGGCACGCTCATCACCTACGAGGACCAGTCCGTGGAAGCCGCCGTCGTTTCAGGCATCGCGTTCAACCGCGACGAGGCCGAGGTCGCATTGGTGGGCGTGCCCCACGAGGCGGGCATCGCACACCGCATCCTGGGTCCGGTGGCCGATGCGCACGTCGAGGTGGACATGATCGTGCAGAACGTCGCCCGGGACGGCCGCCTCGACTTCAGCTTCACCATCCACCGCAACGACTATCCCCAGGTCATGGATATTTTGCAGGCGAACCTCCGCGCCATCGGCGCCGAGCGGCTGCAGGGTAACGACCGGGTGGTGAAGCTCTCCATCGTGGGCGTGGGCATGCGGTCGCATGCGGGGGTGGCGAGCACCCTGTTCCGGGCCTTGGCGGAGAAGGGCATCGAGATACGCCTGGTGGCCACCTCGGAGATCAAGGTGTCCGTGGTGGTGGACGAGAAGCACCTGGAGTCGGGGGTCCGCGCGCTCCACGAGGCCTTCGGCCTGGAGCGGGCGCCCCGGGAGGAGACCCTGCACCGCGGCGCGGCCGGTTGAGGCCGCCGGCCAAAGCCGGTAAAGTGGTGAAAATAAAGCCAGTGCCCCACAGAGGGTACGGCATAAGAACATGGATATGGACGTTGATTTAGAGGTGATTGGGAATTCAGGACTACTCGAGGAGTTCTAGATGCTTATCCTTACCCGCCGCGTGGGGGAGACCCTCATGATCGGCGATGAAGTGACCGTGACCGTTCTCGGCGTCAAGGGCAACCAGGTCCGTCTCGGGGTCAATGCGCCACGCACCGTGGCCGTGCATCGCGAGGAGATCTACGAGCGCATCAAGCGCGAGCAGGAAGGCGGGTCCACACCGCCGGAACCCGGCAACAGCTGAGACGGCATATTTTGACCGGCCGCGCCTGCTGCCGGTATCATTACAAGTTCCGACCTTGGCGGGGCCTCGCGCCCTATCCCAAGACCTATCCGGAGAGGTGGCCGAGTGGTCGAAGGCGCGCCCCTGCTAAGGGCGTATACGGGCTAAAACCTGTATCGAGGGTTCGAATCCCTCTCTCTCCGCCAGTATCAATGAAAATGGGGGCCTCGTGCCCCCATTTTCATTGATCAGTGGGAAAGGATGCGAACCCTCGATGCCTAAATCGGCTGGGTTCGACAAATTCGTAGGGAACGAATTTGAACAGCGCCGCAAAGCGGCGCTGGCCCGCAGGGCGGCGGGCAGGACAGCCCGCCGTAATCCCTCTCTCTCCGCCAGTTTCAACGCAAAAGCGGGCTAGAAGCCCCCTTTTGCATTGAACGGTCGAAGGTGGACTCGAACCCTCGGGCTGATATAAGCCCCGCTCCGCGGGGCGAGAATAAGCAGAGAGCCCAAGGGTACGGCGCATAGCGCCGGACGGGCGACCTGGATGGTCGCCCTGGGGTTTTCTGCGTAGCAGGGAAAGCGCGGCAGAAAAGGGGTGAACAATCCCTCTTTCTCCGCTAATTGCAATTAACAAGCGGCCTTGCAGGCCCCTTTTTGATCTCAGGCGTGTACCGCCATGGGCGGCAACGGCGCAAACGTATCCATCGAGTCCTGGGCGGTCAGCAGGGTCTTCTTCACCTTGGTTTTGTAGGTGGTGCCCACGGAGAAATTCTGATTGTTGTTCATCACGATCTCGTAGTTGCGGTTGCTCGAACGCACTTCTTTGACGTGCTGGATGTTGATGATGACGGAACGGTGCACGCGTATGAAACGGTCGGTGGGCAATTTCCGCTCGATCTCCGATATGCGGTCATTCGCGTGCAGCACCTCGTCAGTCTGCATGTGGATGTCGACATAATCCCGTTGTGCCAATATATAGCGCATCGCGCTCATGTTCAGGAAACGATAACGAGTCCCGAATTTGATGGGGACCCGGCCACGGGAGCGATCGGTGTCGTTCTTCGGCGCTACCGCCTTCAATTGCCTGAGCAGGCTGTCGATGTCGGTGTTGCGCTCCGCCCGCAACTCGAGCTCCAGCCATTTACGCAAGCGCAGCAATGTCGCTTTCAGACGCTCATGACTGAACGGCACCAGGAGATAGTCGATGGCCTGAAGCTCGAATGCCCGGAGGGCGTAATCGGCGCTGGAGCTGGTGATCACGGCATAGGGACGCTTGCTCACTAGGCCAGGACGCACAAGCTCAAGCCCTGAGAGGAAGGGCAGGCTCGCATCCAGGAAGACGGCATCCGGCTGCAGCTGGGCGACCTTCTCCGACACCTCGCGGCCCTGCGCGCATTCAGCGACGATCTC
>DATIEQ010000170.1:0-3307 GCA_035455665.1 Gammaproteobacteria bacterium
CCCAGCATCACATGGTCGCCGGGGGCGAAGGCGTGCACGTCGAAGCCCTGTCCGATCCTCATGAGGGCACTCCACCGCGGTGGCGCAGGATGGTCTCGGCGAAGGCGATGTCGTCGGGCCGGGTGATCTTGATGTTGTCGCTACGCCCCTCGAGTACCCGCACCTGATGGCGCCGGTGCTCCATGGCGGTCGCCTCGTCCGACGGCACGAAGCCCTCACGGATGCAGGACTCGAGCGCCTCCTTGAGCATGCGGTAGCGGAACATCTGCGGCGTGTAAGCGCGCCACAGGTCCGCGCGGGAGGGCGTCTCGATCACGTGCTGGTCGGCATTCACGCGCTTCACGGTGTCGGCGAGGGGTGTCCCCAAGATCCCGCCCACGGGATCGCTGTCCAGTTCCGTGAGCAGCATATCCAGGTCGTGGCTGTGTAGGCAGGGGCGCACCGCGTCGTGCACCAGCACCCAGTCGTCGTCCTTCAGCTCGCCCTGTAGGGTCAGGAGGGCGTTCAGTACCGAGTGGGCGCGATGCTCGCCGCCGGTGGTGGCATGCACGGGCTTCGCCTGCGCGCGTGGCATGTAGCGCTGCCAATAGGGGTCGTCCGCGGCCACGGCCACGGTCATGCCGGCGATGCGCGGATGGTTCATGAACAGTTCCAGCACGTGCTCGATGACGGTGCGGCCCGCGAGCGACAGGTATTGCTTCGGGATGGAACTCCCCATGCGTACGCCGCTGCCAGCAGCGGGGATGACCGCCCAGTGACGCGCGGGCATGACCCGGGCGCCCTAGGGCTTCGTGGCAGGCGCTGGCGCCTGCACGACCTGGTAGAAGGACTCCCCTTTCTTGACCATGCCGAGCTCGTTGCGGGCGCGCTCCTCGATGGCGGCAGTGCCCTGTTTGAGGTCGGTCACTTCCGCCGTGAGCGCCTGATTGCGCTTGGCAAGAGCTGCGTTCTCGGCGGCTTGAGCGTCCGCCTGACGCTTCAGCTTCCAGGCATCCGGGATGTTGCCCTCCCCGAACCAGAGCAGGTACTGCAACGATCCGAGCAGGAGCAGCAGGAGAAGCGGAATGAGCCGCCGCCACTCGAAGCCGCCGAGCAGTTTCATCGTATATCCAGTCCCGCGGGGAAGGCGCGCCTGCCGTGGTAGCGGGCGCGCTTGCCGAGGATTTCCTGGATGCGCAGCAGTTGGTTGTACTTCGCGAGACGGTCGGAGCGCGACAGGGAACCGGTCTTTATCTGGGTGGCGCGGCTGCCCACGGCGATGTCCGCGATGGTCGAGTCCTCCGTCTCGCCGGAGCGGTGCGAGACCACCGCGCTGTATCCGGCCTTCACCGCCATGTCGATGGCGGCGAGGGTCTCGGTGAGCGTGCCGATCTGGTTCACCTTGATGAGGATGGAGTTCGCCACGCCCTTCTGAATCCCCTCCTTCAATATCTTCGTGTTGGTGACGAACACGTCGTCGCCCACGAGCTGCAGCTTCTTGCCGAGCTTGCCGGTAAGCGTCTTCCAACCCTGCCAGTCGTTCTCCGCCATGCCGTCCTCGATGCTGACGATGGGGAAGCGGTCCGCGAGGTTCGCCAGGTAGTCGGCGAACTCCGCGGAGGTGTAATGCTTGTTCTCGGACTCCAGGTGGTAGCGCCCGTCCTTGTAGAACTCGGTGCTGGCCGCATCGAGGCCCAGGCAGATGTCCACGCCGGGCCGGTAACCCGCCCGCTCGATCGCCTCCATGATCACCTGCAGGGCTGCCTCGTTGGATGGCAGGTCCGGCGCGAAGCCGCCCTCGTCGCCCACCGAAGTGCTGAGCTTGCGAGCGTGCAGCACCTTCTTCAGCGCGTGGAATACCTCGGTAGCGTAGCGCAGGCCCTCGGCGAAATCCGGCGCCCCCACCGGCAGGATCATGAACTCCTGGATGTCCACATTGTTGTCGGCGTGCGCCCCGCCGTTGATGATGTTCATCATCGGCACCGGCAGCGTCACCGACTTGGCGCCGCCGAGATAACGGAACAGCGGCAGGTCCTTCTGGTCCGCTGCCGCACGCGCCGCCGCGAGGGATACCGCGAGGATGGCGTTCGCGCCCAGGCGCGATTTGTCTTCAGTACCATCCAGTTCGATCAGGGCCCGGTCGAGCTTCTCCTGCTCCTCCACCTTGAAACCCTTGAGTTTCCTGCGGATCTCGCCCCGCACGTTCGCGACCGCCTTCAACACACCCTTGCCGCCGTAACGCTTCGGGTCGCCATCGCGCAGCTCCATGGCCTCGCGGCTGCCGGTGGACGCGCCCGAGGGCACGGCCGCGCGGCCCCAATGGCCGCTGTCCAGCAGCACGTCGGCCTCCACGGTCGGATTGCCGCGGGAATCGAGGATCTCGCGAGCACGGATATCGGCGATCCGGGCGCCGCCGCGGCGCGCGGCTTTCGCCTTCTTTGTCTTAGCCATCATCAGAGCCTTTCTTCAGCGTAGGGGCGGCGCTTCACCGCCGTATCCAGCTCCTTCAGGGTCTCGAGCAGGGCCGCCATATGGGCAAGCGGCCAGGAGTTGGGGCCGTCGCACAGAGCCTTGTCAGGATCGGGGTGGGTCTCCATGAAGACCCCGGAGACGCCCGCACCCACAGCGGCGCGTGCCAGCACGGAGATGAACTCACGCTGGCCGCCCGAGCTCCCGCCTTGGCCGCCGGGAAGTTGCACGGAATGGGTGGCATCGAATACCACCGGGCAACCGGTGGCGCGCATGGCCGCGAGGCCGCGCATGTCGGTGACCAGGTTGTTGTAGCCGAAGGAGAACCCGCGTTCGCAGACGAGTATCTGCTGGTTGCCGGTGGAGCGCGCTTTGTCCACCACGTTCTGCATCTCCCAGGGGGAGAGGAACTGACCCTTCTTGATGTTCACGGGCTTGCCGGCTTTCGCGGCGCGCTTGATGAAGTTGGTCTGACGGCAGAGGAAAGCCGGCGTCTGGATCACGTCCACCACCTTCGCCACCGCCCCGATGTCGGTATCCTCATGCACGTCGGTCAGGACCGGCACGCCGACGCTCTTCTGCACCTTGGCGAGGATGCGCAGACCCTCCTCCATGCCGGGGCCGCGGTAGCTCTGGCCGGAGCTGCGGTTCGCTTTGTCGAAGGATCCTTTGAAGATGTATGGGATGCCGAGCTTCGCCGTCACCTGCTTGAGGTGCCCCGCCACGTCAAGGGCGAGTTGCTCGCTCTCCAGGGTGTCGGGCCCGGCGATGAGGAAGAAGGGTTTGTCGGTTCCGGCCTCGAATCCACATAGCCTCATGCGCGCGCCGCCTTGAGGGTATGGGCCTGTGCGTAGGCGCG
>DATIEQ010000171.1:0-2816 GCA_035455665.1 Gammaproteobacteria bacterium
CGCGCTCGGCAACGACGCCGGTTTCGCCGTGGGCCTCGCCCACTTCTCGCGCCTCAAGGAGGATTTGCTGCGGGACGACGCGCGCCACCTGGGCGCGCGCTATCACCTGGATGCGATCGTGCCGGGTGGCGTCGCCGCCGATCTCGGCGAGGCCGGCCGCCGCGCGCTCTTGGCTGCGATCCCGCCCCTCGCCGCCGAGGTTGCGGCCCTGCGCGAGATCTACGACGACCACGCCGGGCTCCAGGACCGCTTCCGCGGCGCCGGCGCCGTGGCCCCGGCGCTGGCCCGCGAGCTCGGCCTCATCGGCCTCGCCGGGCGCGCCAGCGGCCAGTCCTGGGACGCCCGCGCCGACCATCCACCGGCACCTTATATAGGCATGGAAGTGCGGATGAGCGGCGAGCTGGACGGCGACGTGGCGGCGCGCGTCGCGGTGCGCTTCGACGAGGTGGTGGAATCGCTGCGCCTCTGCACCCGGTTGCTCGAAAGCCTGCCCGCCGGCAGCGTGAAGGCGGAGATCCCGGCGGTACCCGAGGGGCGCTTCGGCCTCGGCTGGGTCGAGGGCTGGCGCGGGCCGGTGCTGGTCGCCCTCGAGAGCGGGCCCGGCGGCGGGATCCGCCGCTGCCATCCCCACGACCCCTCCTGGCAGAACTGGCCGGTGCTGGAACACGCGATCCTCGGCAACATCGTGCCGGATTTCCCGCTCATCAATAAATCCTTCAACCTGTCCTATGCCGGGCAGGACCTGTGACGGAGGCATAGATGCTGCGCACCCTGAAACAGATCGCCCGCACCGGCATCGTCTCCGAGCCCGCGCCGCCGCCGGCGGAGGAGGGGCGGGCGCAGGAGCGGCTCGCCGCCGACATCCTCGCGATCCTCGGCCGCGCGCTCTGCATCCGCCACGTGGACGCGGGCTCCTGCAACGGCTGCGAGCTCGAGATCCACGCCTTGAACAACCCCTACTACAACCTGGAAGGGCTCGGCATCAAGTTCGTGGCGAGCCCGCGCCATGCCGACCTGCTGCTCGTCACCGGCCCCGTCTCCAAGCACATGGAGACGGCGCTGAAACGCGTCTACGAGGCCACGCCCGAGCCCAAGCTCGTGGTGGCCGTGGGCGACTGTGGCTGCACGGGCGGGGTCTTCTGCCCGAGCTACGCCCTGCGCGGCAAGGTGGCGGACGTGATCCCCGTGGACGTGACGGTCCCCGGCTGCCCGCCGTCCCCCACGGCGCTCCTGCGCGGCATCGCCGCCGCCATCGCCGCCCGCAGGGACATGGCCGCGGACTAGGATGGCGCGACCACGCTTGGGTCGTATGGTAACTTTTATGTTACTATAGCGCATGGCGATCGCCCGGATTGTCGAATATGTCGCGCCGAACGGGCGTTCCCCCTATGCGCGCTGGTTCGAGCGCTTGAATGCACCGGCGGCGGCGAAGATCACGACCGCGCTCTATCGTCTGACGCTGGGTAATTTCTCGAACGTCAAAGGAGTGGGTGAGGGCGTATTCGAGCAACGCATCGATTTCGGTCCGGGATACCGGGTGTATTTCGGCAAGGACGGCGAGACCTTGGTCATCCTGCTTGGCGGGAGCACCAAGCAGCGCCAGCAGGAAGCGATCGGCGCTGCCCAGGACGCTTGGAAGGAGTATCGCCGGCGTAAGGCCCGGCCCTGAAGCCCAGGAGAGAACCATGGCACTGACACGGGATTTCAAGGAGACCGTACTCAAGCGGGCGCAACGCGATACCCGCTTCCGGCGGGCGCTGTTCACCGAGGCCATCAATGCCTATCTGACCGGAGATACCGGCACCGGCAAGGCCATGCTGCGCGACCTCGTCAATGCCACCATCGGCTTCGAAGGGCTGGCGGCGGAGATGGAGAAACCGAGCAAGAGCCTGCACCGCATGCTGGCGCCCCGCGGCAACCCCAATACCGAGAACTTCTTCGGCATCGTCCGCGCTTTGCAGAAGAAGACGCACCTGAAACTACTCGTCACCGCGAGACCAGCTTGAGAGGGTATTGCTGACATGGCCGGAAAGAGGAAAGCACAGCGTCCCATCCATCCCGGCGAGGTGTTGCGGGAGGAGTTCCTCGAGCCCCTCGACATGACCCCGCACGCGCTCGCCATGCAGTTGCGAGTGACGCCCTCGCGCATCAACGAGATCGTGAGGGAGGAGCGCCCGGTCACCCTCGAGACGGCGCTGCGGCTGGCGCGCTACTTCGAGACTACGCCGGAATTCTGGATGAACCTGCAGCAGGCCTATGACCTGAAGACCCTGCCGAAACCGCTGCTCAAGGAAGTCGAGCGGGACATAAAACCGCGCGTCGCGTGAAGGCTGTTGGCAGCCCGGGCTACACTTTAGGCCCTGCGTCCGAAACCCCGCCGTCCCCCACGGCGCTCCTGCGCGGCATCGCCGCCGCCCTCACGGCCCGCAGGGATGCCGCCCCGGAGTAGCATGGAGCGATATATATAAGAAGGCAGGGGGTGGGGTATGAAGCAGCTCACGGATATCGTATTCCGCTGGATCGGTTATCTCGTCACCGGCGCGGCCCTCGCCGCCTCGCTGGCCTACGGCTATTTCTATTTCGCCGCCGAGCGGGTGCTGGACCGGCGCTACCCGCTGCCCGCGGTCACGGTGCCGCCGATCCCCAAGGACGCCGCCGCCCTCGCCGAGGGCGAGCGCATCGCCATCCTGCGCGGCTGCACCGGCTGTCACGACAGGCTCTACGGCGACGTGTTCGACGACGAATTCCTGCTGGGCACCCTGGTCGCCCCCAACCTGACCGAGGTGCTGCCCCGTTACAGCGACGAGGACCTGGTG
>DATIEQ010000172.1:0-10784 GCA_035455665.1 Gammaproteobacteria bacterium
GGCATGGAAGTGCCGCTGCATTGACCCCGTGATGCCACGCTGATGGAAAAGCCAGCTTAAAGCCGGCTTTTCTTTTTCTAGTCGTAGCCGCCACTGCGCAGCCGCTTCTTGTCTCCGTGCCGGCGCTTGCCCTCGAGCCGCCGGCGCTTGGATCCCCGAGTGGGTTTGGTCTTCTTGCGCGGCTTCGGGGGCACGGCGGCGCGGCGCACCAGGTCCAGCAGGCGTTCCAGCGCGTCCGCGCGATTGCGCTCCTGGGTACGGTGGCGCTGCGCCTTGATCACCAGCACGCCTTCAGTGGTAAGACGCGAACCGGCTAGCGTCAGGAGGCGCGTGCGCACCGCGGTTGGCAGACTGCCGCTCCGCACCACGTCCCAGCGTAATTCCGCGGCGGTGGCGAGCTTGTTGACGTTCTGCCCGCCCGGTCCCGCCGAGCGGGTGAAGCTCCAGATGAACTCGGTGGCGGAGATGTGGATACCCGGCGCCGCTGTATAGGACCCCTCCCGCATCAGAGGCGCGCTTCCATCTTCGCGATGAGCGAGAGATCCAGGTTGTAGTCCTTACAGTCCACGACGCGCTTCACCTGCCAGGAGAAACCGCCCTCCTGCGGGCCCGGCGCGGCGAGGTTCAACAGCGGCCGGCGACGGTACGGGCGCCCTTCCCGGTCGCGTACCAGCATGATCACCGGTGTCAGGCGGGTCTCCGGATTGCTGGACATGACGATGCCGAGAGCCCCGGTATTGAGTTCGACGAGGCTGCCGATCGGATAGATGCCGATGCAGCGGATGAACTCCTGCATCAGGTATTCGCCGTAATCGTGGGGCGCCCAATTGAACATCATGTTGAGACAGTTGGGCGCGAGGATCCCCTCGTGATAGACCCGGTCGCTGCTGATGTCGTCGTAGACCTCGGCGACGGACACGATGCGCACCGGCAGCGGGATCTCGTCGTTCTTGAGGCCGAAGGGATAGCCTTTGCCGCTGATGCGCTCGTGGTGCAACTGCACGATCTGCAGGGCGAGCTCGGGCACGTTGCCTTGCTTGCGCAGCATCTGGTATCCGTCGACGGGATGCTTGCGGATGACGTCGTATTCGTCCTCCGTGAGCGGACCCGGCTTGTCGAGGATGGCGAGCGGCGTGCGCATCTTACCCACGTCGTGCAGGAGGCCGCCCAGGCCTATGTCCTCGAGGACCTCTTTGGGTTGACCCAGGTAAGCGCCGAAAGCCACGGCCAGCACCGCCGTGTTGATGCAATGGTCGGCGGTATGGGAATGCCGGTCCTTGAGGTTGGTGAGCCAGAGGGCGGCGCGCGGGTTGACGGCCACGAGCTCCACCAGCTGCTGCACCAGGAGGCGGGTCTCCCGCGTATCCATGCTGTGTCCGAGCCGGGCATCCTCCAGGAGCTGCTGGATGTGGGTATGCAGCCGCCCCCGATATTCCATAACCCGCCGCACCGCGAGGCGGAAGCCGCTGCGCTCCCGGCTCTCCTGGACCCCGGGGAGGGTCTGGTCCGAGCTTGCCTTGCCGGGCCCCGTAGAAGAGGTCTCGTCGCCGCCCCCCTCCAGGTCCAGGGAACGGGCCTCATCCACATAGACGTATTCGCAGCATTCCTGGAGGGCTGAGAGTTGGTCCGGGGACTCGATGACGAAGCCCTGGAACAGGAAAGGGCTCTCCAGCCAGGGCCGGTCGAGCTCGGCCACATACATGCCCAGGTTAAGTTGCGAAACGGGTGTTTTCTTGCTCATCGGCTGCTATTATGCCAGCCCCCCGCCGGCCCCTGGGCTGCCGGGGAGGCCCTTTTCACCGGGGAAAAGCCCTCTTTCGGGGGGTCAACCTCCCCCCAGGCGGCGCGTTATTACCGCCTCAGGGACGCAGCCCGAGGAGAAGGATCTCGCCGGCCGACCGTGTAGCGGCCGCCGGGGGCACGTCGATCCGCCCGCGAGGGTGGAGGTTTTGCAAAACCTTTGGTAGACAACGTCAAACCCTAGAAAACTGGAGTACTTCGATGAAACGTCAGCTGTTGATCGCTCTGCTCGCCGGCTCGCTGCTGGCTTCCGGTCTGGCCCTGGCTCAGGGCAGCGCCCCCGCCGCCCCCGCCGCTCCGGCCGCCTCGACCGCCAAGGCCGCTATGCCTGCCGCGACCGAGAAGAAGGCCACCAAGAAGTCCAAGCACCACAAGAAGAGCCACAAGAAGGCCTCTGAGGCCCCGGCTGCTTCCACCGGCGCTGGCAAGTAATAATCCCGAGTAACCGGGATTAAAGAAGGGCGCGGAGTGATCCGCGCCCTTTTCTTTTAAGCCGCCCCAAAGCTGCTGCGCTCGGTATTACTTCGTTGCGCTTCAGCTCGCAATCCTCACGTACAGTCAGAGTACGCTCCGGTTGCTCGCCTCGCGCGCCTCGTACTACCTTCGCTCGCGACGCTTTGGAACGGCTTAAACATTTAAGGCCAAAAGAAAACAAAAATTAACCGTAGCGGCCAGTTATATAGTCTTCAGTCTGTTTCTGGGCGGGGTTGGTGAAGAGCGTGCTGGTGTCGGCGTATTCCACCAGGTTTCCCAGGTACATGAAGGCGGTGTAGTCGGAGACCCGCGCCGCCTGCTGCATGTTATGGGTGACGATGACGATGGTGTAGTCGCTCTTGAGCTCCGCGATCAGCTCCTCGATCTTGAGGGTGGAGATCGGGTCCAAAGCCGAGGCCGGCTCGTCCAGCAGCAGTACTTCGGGCTTGACGGCGATGGCGCGCGCGATACACAGGCGCTGCTGCTGGCCGCCGGACAGCCGTGTGCCCCCCTGATGCAGCTTGTCTTTGACCTCATCCCACAGCGCCGCCTTGCGCAAGGCCCATTCGACCCGCTCATCCATGCGCACCCGCGGCAGCCGGTCGTAGAGCCGCACCCCGAAGGCGATGTTCTCGTACACCGACATGGGGAAAGGGGTGGGTTTCTGGAACACCATGCCCACCTTGGCGCGCAACAGGTTCATGTCCTGGCTCGCCATCAGGATGTTGTCCCCATCGAGGATGATCTCGCCCGTGGCACGCTGCTCGGGGTAGAGCTCGTAGATACGGTTCAGGCTGCGCAACAAGGTGGACTTGCCGCAGCCCGAGGGACCGATGAAGGCCGTGACCTGCCGCTCCGGGATGCTCATGTTGATGTCGTGCAGCGCATGGAACTTCCCGTAGTAGAAATTCAGCCCGCGGACATCGACTTTCGGATTGATGATGGAACTGGTGCTCATGATGTCATTTTCCGGAGGTGCGGATGATCAGCATGCGGGCGAATACGCTGAGGATGAGGATCGCGGTGGTGATGATCAACGCCGCCGCCCAGGCAAGGTGCTGCCAGCCTTGATAAGGGCTCATGGCGAACTGGAAGATCATCACCGGCATGTTGGCCATGGGTTGGCTCATATCGGTGGTACGGAACTGGTTGTTCAAGGCCGTGAACAGGAGCGGCGCAGTCTCGCCGCTGATGCGAGCGACGCCCAGGATCACACCGGTGAGCATACCGGCCAGGGATGCCCGATGCACGATGTAGACCGTCACCTTCCAGCGCGGCGCGCCGAGCGCCGCGGCGGCCTCCCGCATCTGGTCGGGCACGAGCCGCATCATGTCCTCGGTGGTGCGCAGCACCACCGGTAGCATGATGATGGCGAGCGCCACCCCACCGGCCCAGCCGGAGAAATGTCCGAGCGGAGCCACCAGCACGCCGTATACGAACACGCCGATCACGATGGAGGGCGCGCTCAGCAGGATGTCGTTGATGAAACGGATGACCGAGGCGAGTCGGTTGTGGCGGCCGTATTCTGCGAGCCAGGTGCCTGCCAGGATGCCTACCGGCGTGCCCACGAGCACGCCCACACCGGTGAGCAGCAGGGAACCGATCATGGCGTTCGCCATGCCACCCTCGCTCCCCGGGGATGGTGTGTCCTGCAGGAATAGCGTCAAGTCGATGGATTGCAGGCCCTTGGCCACGAGAGTCCACAGCAGCCATCCCAGCCAGAACAGGCCGAACAGCGTGGTGAGCAGAGACATCCCCAGGTTGAAGACGTTGATACAGCGCCTCAGGAGATAACGGCGATTGTTGTGCATCAGGTCGGCGCCCCCTCGCGGGCGGCGACGCGCAACAGCAAGAGCTTCGCACAGGCGAGCACCACGAACGTCACTACGAACAGGATGAGGCCGAGCGCGATCAGTGACGAGACATAGTTGGGGCCCACCGCTTCAGAGAACTCGTTCGCCAACGTGGAGGAGATGGTATTGCCGGGCATGAATAAGGACGCATAGATCTCGTGACTGTTGCCGATCACAAAAGTCACCGCCATGGTCTCGCCGAGCGCCCTGCCCAGGCCCAGCATGATGCCACCCACCACGCCGACGCGCGTGTAAGGCAGGACCACGTTCCAGCTCACTTCCCAGGTAGTGCAGCCGAGCCCGTAGGCCGACTCCTTGATGACGGCCGGCACCAGATCGAACACCTCGCGCATCACCGAGGTGATGAAGGGGATCACCATGATGGCGAGGATCAAGCCGGCGGTGAATATACCGATGCCCATGGAGGGGCCCTGGAACAAGGGACCGATGAGCGGCCAAGCCCCCAGATGCTTCCCCAGCCAGGGCTGAGCGGTGTCGGCGAACAACGGCGCGAACACGAACAGGCCCCACATCCCGTAGATGATGCTGGGGATGGCAGCGAGCAGCTCCACTGCCGTGCTCACCGGCCGGCGCAGCCACTGGGGCGCGAGTTCGGTGACGAACAGCGCGATGCCGAAACTCACCGGAACGGCGATGAGCATGGCGATGGCCGAGGTCATGAGCGTGCCGTAGATGGAGGTGAGCGCCGAGAACTGCTCACCCACCGGATCCCAATTCGTGCCGGTGAAGAAATGCCACTTGAATTCGTGGAAGGCCGGCCAGGCCTTCATGAACAGGACCACCAGGATGGCGCCGATGAGCGACAGTACGATGAGCGCGGCGAACTGCGTCACGGCCCGAAACAGGCCGTCCGCCACCCTATCCCGCCATCGTGTCGCGTGCGTCGAGCCGCTCACCGCATGAGTTCCCGTATGGAGTAGCTCTTCAGACAGCACATCCGCACCGGTGGTAGCACAGAGGATTCAGGCGCCCTCGAGGACCACGGCATCGGCCATGCCGCGTGAACACCTGGCTAGTCCGGGCAGTCTAGGGGGGGAATATGGCACAAATATGACAGCAAGTCAGTCGCCCGCTCCGGCACTAGGATGCCCCGGTGTCCCCGGTCGGACGTCTCGCTTCAGTCCAGACCGAACCGCCGGCTAAGACGGGATTTCGCCCACTGGGTCAGGAGCACGTAGCCGATCATGATGACCGGCATGATGGCCAGGAACGACAAGGGGACCGGTTTCATCCCCAGACCATGGGCGAAGGCGCTGAACGGAAGCCACATGCCGAGGGCGCACACCGCGATGGTGGTGGCGAGCAGCGGCCAGCTCGGACGGCTCTGCAGGAACGGCAGCTTCGCGGTGCGGATCACGTGCACGATGATGGTCTGGGTGACGATGGATTCCACGAACCAGCCGGTCTGGAACAGCGTCTGGTCGCCCCATGCGTGATAGACCAAGATCAGTATGCCGAAGGTGATGTAGTCGAACACCGAGCTCAAGGGGCCGATGACCAGGATGAAGCGGCGTATGCCCGCCATGTCCCACTTGCGCGGTTTCTCCAGGTATTCCGGGTCGACGTTATCCGTCGGCATGGCGATCTGGGAGAAATCATACAGCAGGTTATTCACCAGCACCTGGATGGGCGCCATGGGCACGAACGGCAGGAAGATGCTGGGACCGAGCACGCTGAACATGTTGCCGAAGTTGGAGCTGGCCCCCATCTTCACGTACTTGATGATGTTGCCGAAGACCTTGCGGCCCTCCAGCACGCCCTCCTCCAGCACCAAGAGACTCTTCTCGAGAAGGATGATATCGGCGGACTCCTTGGCGATGTCCACGGCGGTGTCCACCGAGATGCCCACGTCGGCCGCTTTGAGCGCGGGACCGTCGTTGATGCCATCGCCCAGGAAACCGACCACGTGGCCCTGGCGGTGCAGGGCGCGGATCACCCGCGCCTTCTGCTCCGGCGCCAGCTTGGCGAACACCGTGGTGGTCTCGGCCGTGTTCGATAGCTCCTCGTCGCTCATGCGTGCCACGTCCCCACCGAGCACGATGTTTTCCACATCCAGACCCACTTCCGTGCAGATCTTGCGGGTGACCACGTCGTTGTCGCCGGTGAGGACCTTCACCGCCACCCCGTACTTGCGCAACTGGGCGATGGCCTCGGCGGCGCTCTCCTTCGGCGGATCCAGGAACGCGATGTAGCCGAGCAACACCATGCCTGCTTCGTCGCTGGTTGCATAGAAGCGCTTGGGCTCGATGATCTCCTTGTAGGCGACGGCGATGACCCGGAAGCCGTCCTCGTTCAGCGCATAGGTCACGTCCTGCAGCCGCAACAGGTCCTCCGGGACCAGGGCCTTGCGCGCACCCTCGACCTCGGCGTGACTGCAGATACTGAAGATCTCCTCCACGGCACCCTTGCAGATGAGCACGTGGCGTTCGTGCTCTTCCTCGACCACCACCGACATGCGCCGCCGCTGGAAATCGAAGGGGATCTCATCCACCTTACGGTAGTTCTTCTCCGGGTGCAGGTCGGCGTACATCTCGACCCGTTCCAGCACCGCCACGTCCAACAGGTTCCTGAGGCCGGACTGGTAGTAGCTATTGAGGAAGGCGAGTTCCAGCACTCGCTCGTTCTCGTTGCCGTGGATGTCCACGTGCTTTTCCAGGAACACCTTGTCCTGGGTGAGCGTGCCAGTCTTGTCGGTGCACAGCACGTCCATGGCGCCGAAGTTCTGGATCGAGTTCAGGCGTTTGACGATGACCTTGTGGTCGTGCATCACGAGCGCGCCCTTTGCCAGGTTGCTGCTCAGGATCACCGGCAGCATCTCCGGCGTAAGCCCCACGGCCACGGCCATGGCGAACAGGAAGGCCTCGCCCCAGTCGCCCTTGGTCAGGCCGTTGATGAGGAACACCAGCGGTACCATCACCGCCATGAACTTGATCATCAGCCAAGTGAATTGATGGATACCCCGGTCAAAACTGGTCTCGACGTGGTCCGCGCCGAGGGTCTTGGCGAGGGAACCGTAATACGTATCGGCACCCGTGGTGACCACCAGCGCAACGGCTGTGCCGCTCACCACGTTGGTGCCCATGAAGCAGAGGTTGGGAAGCTCGAGCGGGCCGCCCTTCGCTTCTTCCACGGTGGCCGCCGCCTTCTCCACGGGCAGGGACTCGCCCGTCATGGCCGACTGGTTGACGAACAGATCCTTGGCGGACAGGAGCCGCACGTCCGCGGGGATCATGTCCCCGGCCGAGAGTTGCACCAGGTCCCCAGGTACCAGTTCGTCGATGGGCGCCTGTTTGCGCACCGGCCGCTGCACAACCCCCCCGCCCTCGCTCCCGTCCTCCGTCGGCCCTTCCTCCTCCACCTCCTCGATGCGCAGCACCGTGGCGGTTGTGGTCACGCTCTCACGCAGCTTCTCGGCCGCCCGGTTGGAACGGCCTTCCTGCACCCAGGAGAGGGCGACCGAGAGGACCACCATGGATGCGATGATGGCCGCGGCGTCCAGGTCGCCGGTGAGCACCGAGGTGCCGGTGAGGACGATGAGCAGGATGTTGAGCGGGTTCGCGAGCCGCGTGAGCAGCTGCAGCAGGAAGCCCTTCTTCTTCTCGCGGACGATGGTGTTGGGGCCGTAGGTCTCGAGGCGTTCTTCCGCCTCGCGTTCCGACAGGCCCCGGACGTTGGTGTGGAACTCGTCGAGGCAGTCATCCGCCCCCTTGGCGGCGATCTCCACCAACCGCCGGGCGACGCGCTCGCCGGCCTGCTCGCCGCCGGAGCGGCGACCGTTGCCGTTCAGCCGCAGGAAATCACCGATGCTGCCGAGTTCCACGCATTACCCGCCCAGGGTTGGGGCGCGGGGTCGGCCCCACGCTTAAGCCATGATGCTTACGGCCGGGCCGGCTACGGATGACGGGAGTCGGATGGCCGCGTTTTGCCCCTGCTGCGTATCGGGCATCGCGCGGCTGATGGGTTCAGTCGTGGGGTGCGCCGCTACGGTGGCAGGGTCTTACGGAGTGACAACTGCAACTGCCCATTCGGGCGCCTCTCATTGCGAAGTTGGCGCGATGCTAGTCCCGGTCCCCGAAGCTGTCAACGGTTTTCTCGCTGCGTCTCGGCGATGGTCCCAGCTACCGCGTCAGGGCGCATACCCCAGATTGGGGGCAAGCCAACGCTCCGCCGCGGCGAGCGGCATCTGCTTGCGGCGGGCGTAGTCCTCCACCTGATCCCGGTTGATCCGGCCCACGGCGAAATAACGCGATTGGGGATGGGAAAAATACAGGCCGCAGACCGCAGCCGCGGGCCACATTGCGTAATGCTCGGTCAGGCGGATGCCCGTGAGCCGCTCCGCGTCCAGGAGCGCCCACAGCACGCCCTTCTCGGTATGTTCGGGGCAGGCGGGATAGCCCGGCGCCGGGCGGATGCCGCGGTAGTCCTCGCGGATCAGGGAGGCATTGTCGAGCCCCTCCTCGGGGGCGTAGCCCCAGAACTCGCGGCGCACCCGGGCATGCAGGCGCTCGGCGAAGGCCTCCGCCAGGCGATCGGCGAGGGCCTTGAGGAGGATCGCATTGTAGTCGTCGTGGTCCGCCTCGAAGCGCCGCACATGCTCCTCGATGCCGATACCGGCCGTCACCGCGAAGGCTCCCAGGTAGTCCGCGAGCCCGCTCTCCTGCGGTGCGACGAAATCCACCAGGGACTGGTTGGGCTTGCCACGCGGCTTCTGCTGCTGCTGCCTCAGGAAGCGGAAGGTGGCGAGCCGCTCTCCCCGGCCCTCGTCGCGGAACACCGCAACGTCGTCGCCGTTCACCGCGTTGGCGGGGAACAGGCCGTAGACGGCCCGAGCTTCAAGCCACTTTCCGGCGATGATCTTGTCGAGCATGGCCTGGGCGTCGGCGAAGAGCTTCCTGGCCGTCTCGCCCTTCTCCGGGTCATCCAGGATCTTTGGGTAACTGCTCTTGAGCTGCCAGGCGTGGAAGAAGGGCGTCCAGTCTATGTAGGGGCGCAGTTCTTCCAAGGGGTAGCCATCCAGGACCTGCACGCCCAGGTCACGGGGCCGCGGCGGAGCATAGCCATGCCATTCCAGGGGCGTGCGGTTCGCGCGGGCTTCCGCGAGCGTGAGCCAACGCCCCTCGGCGCGCTCGCCCGCATGCTGGGCGCGGACCCGGGTATATTCCTCACGGAGGGCTGCCGCGGTCGACGCGCTGCCTGCTCCCAAAAGATTCGAGGTCACGCCCACCGCCCGGGAGGCGTCTTTCACATGGCTCACCGGGCCGGAGTAAGCCGGTGCGATCTTCACGGCTGTGTGGGTCTTCGAGGTGGTCGCGCCGCCGATGAGGAGCGGGATGACGAAACCCTCGCGCTGCATCTCCTCCGCCACATGGGTCATCTCGTCGAGCGAGGGTGTGATGAGACCCGACAGGCCGATCATATCCGCCTCAACGTTCCTCGCCGTATCGAGGATCTTCCGGGCGGGCACCATGACGCCCAAGTCGATGATCTCGTAGTTATTGCACTGCAATACCACGCCCACGATGCTCTTGCCGATGTCGTGCACATCGCCCTTGACGGTGGCGAGCACGATGCGCCCCTTGGCCCGGGCGTCGGCCTGTTTCTCCTTCTCTATATAGGGGGTGAGGTAGGCCACCGCCTTCTTCATGACGCGGGCAGACTTGACCACCTGAGGGAGGAACATCTTGCCCGCGCCGAACAGGTCTCCCACCACATTCATGCCGTCCATGAGCGGCCCCTCGATCACGTCGAGCGGCCGTGCAGTCCCACGGCGGGCCTCCTCCGTGTCCACCTCGATGTGATCCGTGATGCCCTGCACCAGGGCGTGCGTGAGCCGCTGTCCCACCGGCCACTCGCGCCAGGCCCGGTCTTCGATGCGCTTGCTGCCGCCCTGTTCCAGGCTTTCGGCGAACTTGAGCAGCCGCTCCGTCGCGTCGGGACGGCGATTCAAGAGCACATCTTCCACGTGCTCCAGGAGGTCCGGGGGAATCTCCTGATACACCGCCAGCTGACCCGCGTTGACGATGCCCATATCCATGCCGGCGCGGATGGCGTGGTAGAGGAAAGCCGCATGCATGGCCTCGCGCACCGTGCGGTTGCCGCGGAAGGAGAAGGACACGTTGCTGACGCCGCCGCTCACACGCACCCCAGGTAAGCGGCGTTTGATCTCCTTGACTGCCTCGATGAAATCCACGGCGTAGCCGCTATGGGCCTCGATACCGGTGCCCACGGCGAAGATGTTCGGATCGAAGATGATGTCCTCCGCGGGGAAACCAAGCGTACGGGTGAGCAGCGCGTAAGCACGTTCACACACGGCGACGCGCCGCTCGAGGGTGTCCGCCTGGCCCTGCTCGTCGAAGGCCATGACCACCACCGCTGCGCCGTAGCGGCGCGCGAGAGCGGCCTGCCGCAGGAAGGGTTCCTCGCCTTCCTTGAGGCTGAGGGAGTTGACGATGCATCGGCCCTGCAGGCATTTGAGCCCCGCCTCGATGATCTCCCAGCGGGAAGAGTCGATCATGACCGGCACCCGGGCGATATCGGGTTCCGCCGCGAGCAGCTGCAGGAAGCGGATCATGGCGACCTTGCCGTCCAGCAAGCCTTCGTCCATGTTCACGTCGATGACCTGGGCGCCGTTCTGCA
>DATIEQ010000173.1:0-2345 GCA_035455665.1 Gammaproteobacteria bacterium
CAGTGCGAGTACCGGAACACCTCCCGCAAGGACGATTACCTGGTGGCGGTGGGCCAGGCGCTCAAGGCGGACCTGCTCGACTACCAGCGGGACTTCGACGGCTGGCGGGTGGCGGACGCCAAGCTCAACGAGCATCTGGCCGGATACTACGGCCATTGCCTCGGCCTGCACTTGGATACCGAGCAGTACCAGGCTTGCAAGGATGAGAACGACGCCTTGAACGCGGAGCGCCGGCGCGTGGACGAGGCGGCCGCGCCGCTGCAGCAGCGTGCGACGGGGCTCGAGGCCCGTAACGTGGGATACAGCGCCGACATCAACGCTCTGATGCTGGACTCGGCGCGCACCGGCGCAGCCTATACGCGGGCTATGCAGACCCACGCCCACTGGCTCGCTCAAGCCTACGCGCTCATGATCTCGCCGGAGCTGCAACCCTACGCCGGGAAGAACGGCTGTCCGGACATCGCCGCGCCACCGAAGAGTGCGGATGCCCTGTTGTCGCTGGGCGCGAGCGTGCTCGCCTGCTTCAAGAAGACCGCGGGAGAGGACTAGCGCCGGTTCAGCGCTGCTTGGGCGCCGTCGCCGGGAGTCTGGTGCGACCGTCGCGCAGGTCAGCGCCGCTGCGTCCCTCGGGATAGGGCGTGCCCATGAGACCTTGCCAGACGATGCGATTGAAGCCGGCCGCGTCCACCTTGTCCTCGCTGGAGAAATCCATGCCTTGAGTCATCTCGGCCCAGTACGCGGCCGGGTGCGCGGGTTGCGGCGTGTCGGCGCCGGGTTTTGGCAGACCCGGGATGGGGAGCTGGGTGTTGGCGAGCAGCGTCGAGGGCGTCGCCGTGAAACTCCAGTCCACCTGTGTGAGGTCGAACACCTCGGTCATGGGCCGCGCGTTGGCGTCGAAGATGCTCAAGTGGTCCATGCCCAGCACGTCCTCGATGGTGCGCAAGAGATTCACGGTGGTGTAGTAGCCGCTTACCACTGCGCCCTGCTTCACATAGGGGCCGACGATGTAGGCCGTGCTCCGGTGGGCGTCCACGTGGTCCGGCCCGTCCTGGGCGTCGTCTTCGATCACGAAGATCAGCGTGTTGCGCCGGTAACGACGGCTCTCCGCCACCGCCTGGATGAGCCTGCCCACGGCGTAGTCGTTGTCCGCCTGCTGCAGCTCCGGCGTGTTCACGCCGTCGAGCGCGTTCTTGAAGTCCCCCATGTGGTCGCCCGGCAGCCATACGAGCGACAGCGCCGGCAACTTGCCGTCTTTCTCATGGCCCGAGAACTCCCGCTCCCATTCCCGCTCCCGGTAGAAGTCCGGGTAAGCGGGGTCGAAGCTGCGGTAATAGGGGTCGCTCACGTCGAGCAGGTCCGGATAAGCCGCGTAGAACACCTGCAGGTGATGGGCGTGGGGGTCCAGGTCCCGGGGGATGTAGTTCGGGTCGTCCGGGTCGTTGCGCGCGGGGTCCGCCTCCATCCCGTAGTTGCGCACGGAGAGGTGCGCGCGCCGCGCCGCGCTCCAGAGATAACCCTGTTGCACCTGGCCGCCCGGCCCATCCACGCCCGCCACGTCGCCCGTGCCGGGCAGGAGGTCCGGGTCATCCGGTGCACTCGGGATCGCGGCGCGGCGCTCCGCCGCCGTGGCATAGGCCACGTTCACGCCGCGGTTCGTGCCGGTCGTGTCGCCCACGATGCCGCGGTTAGCGTAGGCCTCGGGTACGGTCTTCACGCCCTGGTCGCTCTCCCGCGCCGCCGTGCTCCAGGGCCAGCCCTCGCTGCTCACCTCGCCGGAGACGTAGAAGTTGTCCAGGTCCACGAAGCCGTCCGCGAGCGCGTGCAGGTTGGGTGTGATCTTGCGGCCGAACTCCGTGATCCCGGGATCGCCGTTGCCTTTGCCGAGGTCGCCGAGCACCTGGTCGTAGGTGCGGTTCTCCTTGATGATGTAGATGACGTGCTTGATCTTGCGATGCAGCGCGGCCATCACCGCTCTGTCGTCGGGAGCGGCGGCCGCACTGAAACCGTCGTTTGCCATCACCTGCTGGGTGAGGGTGCCGAGCTCCTTCTCGTCCGGGAGCGGTAGCGACAGGAAGCCGGCCTTCTCCAGCTGCAGCACGTACTGGTTGGCGATCTTGGATTCGACGGGGTGGCCGCGGTGATTCGGGTTCGAGGGATTGGGGCCCGGGTTGCTGCGGCTGTTCACCACGTAGAGTTCGGCTCGCAGGCGGCCCGCCACCACCGCTTGGGGATACCAGCCCGTCGGGATGAGCCCCAGCACGGCAGGCGCAGCTTGATCCAGGGCGATCACGGCCACCGCATTGGTGCCGCCGTCGGTCACGTAGAGGCGCTTGCCGTCGGCGGAC
>DATIEQ010000174.1:0-2237 GCA_035455665.1 Gammaproteobacteria bacterium
GTCCATGGTATTCGACGCCGCCGATGCGGCTCACGTCGCCATCGAGGAGATGGCCGTAGTAGCACCCGACCAATGGCCCGGTCTCAGCTTCAAACTGCATCCCGCGGTGCAACTGCTCTCCCTCCATTGGAACGTACCCTCCTTCTGGCAGGCGGTGGATCAGGATGACGAACCGCCGGAACTCGCCGCAGTACCGGTACCCGTCTCCTGGCTCCTGTGGCGCGCCGAACTCGCGACCCACTGGCGTTCGCTTGGCGCTGACGAGGCCTGGGCTTTGGCAGCCGCTCACGAGGGCCGGAATTTCGCGGAACTCTGCGAGGGCCTCTGCCGCTGGCACGACGAATCGTCCGTGGCGCTCACGGCAGCAAGCCTCCTCAAGCGCTGGCTCACGGATGGCCTCTTGACCCAGCTCCTCACCGAGCACTGAACTCCACGGCGCGCATCGGGTCCAAAGGACCATGACCCGCCGCCTCCTGCTCCTTGCTCTATCCGCCTGCAGCCTGTTCAACGCCTGCGCGGCAGACGACAAGACCGCGACGCGGCTGGCGGATCTCAAGATCGGCGGGGGCGAGATCCAGGTAGACGAACTCGCGGGCAGCTATGCCGTCACCCGGGACGAGACCGTCCATTGGGTCGAGACCGCGGCGCGGGCGGTGACTCATTACTACGGCCGTTTTCCCGTGGCGCATCTGCATCTCCTCATCGAGCCGCGTAACGGGCGGGGCCGCGCTTCGGGGACCACCTACGGCAGCGAGGATGGGGGTTTCATCCGTATCGGCCTCGGCACCATGGCGACGGCCGCCGATCTCAAGGACGACTGGGTCATGACCCATGAGATGGTGCATCTCGCCTTCCCGCAGATGGAGGACGAGCATCATTGGATCGAGGAAGGTCTCGCCACCTATGTGGAGCCGCTGGCACGGGCGGAGATCGGCGAGCTCACGCCGGAATACGTCTGGAAGGAGACCGTGGAAGGCATGCCGAACGGCCTGCCCGCCGCAGGCGATCGAGGGCTCGACAAGACCCCTACCTGGGGACGCACCTATTGGGGCGGGGCCTTGTTCTGCCTGCTGGCGGACGTGGAGATCCGCGAGCGCACCCACGACCGCTACGGGCTACGCGACGCGCTCGAGGGCATCCTGAAAGCGGGTGGCAACATCCAGACCACCGCGGACATCGAATACGCCTTCAAGACAGGCGACGAGGCCGTGGGCGTGCCGGTGCTGACCGAACTCTATACCCAGATGAAGGGCACGCCGGTGACGACGGACCTGGACGCCCTATGGAAGAAGCTCGGGGTGATCTACAAGGACGGCGCCACGAGCTTCGACGACAAAGCCCCGGACGCCGCCATCCGCAAGGCCATGACGGCCGCCGACTAAGCCTGAGTTGCGTCTAGCATGCGTTCATCTCGAGGGCCTGAGCTTCGGGATGAATTTCAGTGCGAGATAATCCAAGGAAAACTTGCCGGGCCCGCGTAAGAACGTGACCAGCAGCATCAGCCCCCAGACCTTGTGGTCCTTGAAACCGTCGCCGAATAGGTCGGTCCAGAAGCCGTTGGGCCAGAGGTCCGGATAGGAGACGACGGCCACGATGTTGTAGACGAACATGAAGCCCGCGCTGATCCGACCGAAGAGACCCAGGACCAGGAGCACGGGCACCACGAGTTCCACGCCGGTGCCGAGATAGGCGGCGAAGTCCGGCGGCAGCAGCGGCACGTGGTATTCGTTCTCGAAGAGATAGATGGTCGAATCCATGTTCGCGATCTTGACCAGACCGGCCCGGAAGAATGCGTCCGCCACCCACAGCCTGAGGAAAAGGTCAGGGAGCGGCGCTGCGCATTCCAGCCAAGCTGCGAACTTGTAGTACCAACCCTTCAGTTTCTCGAACCATCCCATAACCTACCCCCTCGCAATATTTCTAAAGGTAAAACCCGGTCAGGATCTCTTCTTGCACCAGTTTGGCGAAATTCCTCGCTACGTCAAATGCCGGCTCCGCCTGCAACGCCGCCTGGGCGGCCGTCTCGAAGTTAACACCGTGGCAGATGCCTTGCAGGAACGCGTATTCCCCCAGCGAGACGCGGCGCATGACCACGTCGAGGCGCGGGCGGGCGAAGAGCACGCATTCCCCGGGCGCATCCAGGTCGAGCTCTCCCTCGGGCTCCGCCGACTGACAGAACTCCCAGATGCTGAGTATGGGATGCGGCGAGCAGAAGGCCCGGGCCGTGGGCTGGTGGC
>DATIEQ010000175.1:0-2704 GCA_035455665.1 Gammaproteobacteria bacterium
CCCTTTGTTTTTGCGTTCAGCGCCGCGCCGGGTCCTTGGGGTCCCAGGGTTTGCCGGTGCGGTATTCGATGTAATCGCGTATCAGCTTCCTGACGACTTGCGAAGGCGTCTGGTCCACGTCGGCGCACAGCGCCTCGAACACCGCCTTCTTGCGCGGGTCGATGAGGATCGTCAGGCGTGCGGTGCGGCGTTCCCGGGGCATGCGGCATCCCGTTTACATCGTATTATCATAGGATGATAATACTTTCCGGTCCTGTCAAGCCGTGCCGTCGCGCACGCGCTGGCCGCGGCCGCGCGCGGAGGTGAGCCGGTCTCATGATGGCTGCGACACAGACACTCGTCTGGATCCTGACGATCCCCGCGGCGTGGGTCGCGATCGGGCTCCTCGGTCTGCTCGGCGCCAAGAGCGTGGTGTGGGTGGCGCGCATCCTGTTCCCGCTCGGTGCCGTCGCCGGCCTCCTGCTCGGTCTCCTGGCGCTCACGGATCTCGCGCAACCCGCTCAGGTCCTGGTGCTGCCTCTCGGCCTCTCCGAACTTCCGTTCCACGTGCGCGTGGACGCGCTCTCCTGCTTTTTCCTGCTGTTGATCGGTTTCACCTCCGCCGGCATCTCGCTCTTCTCCTCCGGTTACTTCCGCTCGGGGGAGGGGACGGTGCCGGGGCTCCTGTGCCTGCAGTACCACGTGTTCCTGGCGAGCATGGCCGTGGTGGTGATGGCGGACGACGCCTATCTCTTCATGGTGGCCTGGGAGACCATGGCGCTCTCCTCGTATTTCCTGGTCACCACCCAGCATCGATTGGCGGAGATCCGCCGCGCCGGTTTCATCTATCTCCTGATCGCGCACCTCGGCGCCATCGGCATCCTCCTGTGTTTCGGCGTGCTGCAGGGCGGCAGCTGGCAGTTCACCTTCGACGCCATGCGCGGCGCCGGGCTCTCGCCCTTCTGGGCGAGCGCCGCGTTCTTCCTGGCGCTGTTCGGCTTCGGCGCCAAGGCGGGGCTCGTGCCCTTGCACGTGTGGCTGCCGGAAGCGCACCCGGCGGCGCCCTCGCCCGTGTCCGCCCTCATGAGCGGCGTCATGCTCAAGACCGCCGTCTACGGCGTGCTGCGCGTGAGTTTCGACCTGCTGCACCTGCGGCTCTGGTGGTGGGGACTCGCGGCGCTCGGCATCGGCCTGTTCACCGGCCTCTACGGCGTGATCTTCGCTGCCGTGCAGACCGACATGAAGCGGCTGCTCGCCTATTCCTCCATCGAGAACATCGGGCTGCTGTTCCTGGGGATAGGCCTCACCATCCTGTTCCACGCCTTCGGCATGCCGGCGCTCGCCGCGCTCGCGCTCGCCGCGACGCTGTATCACGCGCTCAACCACGCCTTCTTCAAGAGCCTCCTGTTCCTCGCCACGGGCTCGGTGCTGCACGCCACCCGCGAGCGCAACCTGGGGAGGCTCGGCGGGCTGATGCATCGCATGCCCTGGGTCGCCTGGCTCGCGCTCGTGGGCACGCTCGCCATCGCCGGGTTGCCGCCGCTCAACGGCTTCGTGTCGGAATGGCTGCTGCTACAGGCTTTCCTGTTCACGCCCGAGCTGCCCCAGGGCTTCATCAACATGCTCCTGCCGCTCGGCGCCGCGGTGCTGGTGCTGGTGGCCGCGCTCGCGGCCTACGTGATGGTGAAGTTCTACGGCGTGATCTTTCTCGGCCAGCCGCGCGAGCCCAAGCTCGCGCAGGCCCATGACTGCGGACGGCGCGAGCGGGTGGGGCTCCTGTGGCTCGCCGCGGGCTGCGTGCTGCTCGGCATCTTCCCGGTGCACGTGCTGGCGTTGCTCGATTCCGTGAGCCAGAGCCTCCTGGGCGCGGGCCTCGGCGGGCGGCTGCAGCAGTGGTGGCTGCTCGCGCCCATCGCGCCGGAGCGGGCTTCCTACAGCCCGGTGGTGTTCCTGCTCGGCACCCTGGTCATCGTGGCGCTCACCGTGCTCGTGGTGCGCGCCTTCTACCACGGCCGGGTGCGCAAGACGGAACCCTGGGCCTGCGGTTTCCCCATCCTCACGCCGCGCATGCAGGACACGGCCGAGGGTTTCGGCCAGCCCATCCGCCAGATCTTCGAGCCCTTCTTCCGCATGGAGCGGCAGCTGCCCACGGCCTTCGACGCCGTGCCGCGCTACCGCGTGAAGGTCGAGGACCATCTCTGGTACTGGCTGTACGCGCCCGTCGGCGGGCTGGTGGAGACGGGTGCGCGCGTCGTGAGCCGCGTGCAGCAGGGGCGCATCGCGGTCTATCTCCTCTACAGCTTCCTGACGCTCGTGGCGCTGCTGGTGTTCGTGCTATGAGCGCCGCCGACGTCCTCACCCAACTCGTGGAGATCCTGCTCGCCATCGCCGTGGCGCCGCTGCTCATGGGTTGGGTGAACCAATGCCGCGCCTGGCTGCAGAACCGGCGCGGCCCCGGCCTGCTGCAGCCTTACCGGCTGCTGCGCAAGCTGTTCCACAAGGACGCGGTCATCGCCGCGAACGCCACCCCCCTGTTCCGGCTCGTGCCCTACCTGCAGTTCGCCGCCATGTGCCTCGCGGCCGCGATCATCCCCTTCCTGTGGACCGGCCTGCCGTTCGCCGCCGCTGCCGATACCATCGCGCTCGTCGGCCTGTTCGCCACCGCGCGGGTGTTCCTGGCGCTCGCCGCCATGGACATCGGCACCGCCTTCGGCTCGCTCGGCGC
>DATIEQ010000176.1:0-6054 GCA_035455665.1 Gammaproteobacteria bacterium
AGCTGGTTCTCGTCGCGCATGGGGGCCGTGCAACCTTCGAGATAACTCACATAGGCACCTTCCTCGGCGACGATGAGGGTGCGTTCGAACTGACCGGTGTTGGAGGCGTTGATGCGGAAATAGGTGCTGAGCTCCATCGGGCAGCGCACGCCTTTCGGCACGTAGACGAAGGAACCGTCGGTGAACACCGCGGAATTGAGCGTGGCGAAGAAATTGTCGGAATAGGGCACCACCGTACCGAGGTATTGCTCCACCAGCTCGGGATGCTTCTGCACGGCCTCTGAGAACGAGCAGAAGATCACGCCCGCTTCCGCGAGCTTCTCCTTGAACGTGGTCGCGACCGAGACCGAGTCGAAGACCGCGTCGACGGCTACGCCCGCGAGCTTCGCGCGCTCGTGCAGCGGCACGCCGAGCTTCTCGTATGTCTCGAGGAGTTTCGGGTCCACCTCGTCCAGGCTCTTGGGCGCATCCTTCTTCGACTTCGGCGCCGAATAATAGGAGATGGCTTGGTAATCGATAAGTGGGTGATGCAGGTGCGCCCAACGCGGCTCCCGCATGCCGAGCCAGTGGCGGTAAGCCTTGAGCCGCCACTCCAGCATGAAAGGAGGTTCCTGCTTCTTCGCGGAGATGAGCCGGATCACGTCCTCGCTCAGGCCGGGGGCGACCGTGTCGGCTTCGATGTCGGTGACGAAGCCGTGACGGTACTCACTGCGGACCAGGCGGTCCACGTCGCGGTTCTCGGCGCGGGTATCAGCCTCGTTCACTGCTTGCGGTCCTGTGAGGCGCCGTCCAACACGCGCCCGAAGTCGAGTCTCGGCGGCAAGGCGGCGGGGCGCGCGAGCTGGGTGAGGCTCACGGTCCTGAGCGCATCGCGGATCGCGAGGCTGATGCGTTGCCAGTTGTGGCCGATGCCGCAGACCGCCTCGATGCCGCACTGGTTGTGGCTCAGGCTGCACTGGGTGATGGCCACCGGTCCCTCGATGGCGTCGATGATCTGCACCGCGCTGATGCTGTCCGGGGAACGGGCGAGGGTGTAACCGCCGTGGGCGCCCCGGTGCGAGGTCACGAGGCCTGCCTTGGCGAACTGCTTCAGCAGCTTGCTCACGGTGGTCGCCGCCAGATGGGACCGTAAGGCGAGTTCGGCCGCCGTGTGCTGGCGTTGCGGCTGCTGGGCCATCTGGGACAGGACCACGGTGCCGTAATCGGTCAATTTACTGAGGCGCAGCATGGGGTTACCCCCCTCGGACCTGAATTAAGACTATTTTAGTCCTATTAATGCCTAAGTCAAAACCTCAGGTATTGCCCAGATCCTCTGCCCATGGCAGCGTGGCTGAGGAGGCTACTGGTATGTACGAAAGCGTGAAGCTTGCGCATATGGCATTGGCGGGATTGAGTCTCCTGCTCTTTGCCCTGCGGGGCGGCGCATCGCTCCTGATCTCGCGGCCCCTGCGTCATCCCCTATGGCGGGTGCTGCCCCACGCCATGGACACCTTGCTCCTGGCCTGCGGAGTTTGGCTCGCCTGGCAGTTGCGCCTCGACCCGTTCACGACGTCGTGGTTCGGGGTGAAGTTGCTTTGCGTACTTATCTATATCGCGTTCGGCATCCTGGCGTTTCGTCTGTCCGGCCCGCGCTGGCTGAAGCGCACACTGTTTGTGGCAGCACTACTGAGTTTCGCGTTCATCGTGAGCATCGCTCTCACCCACGATCCGCGCGGTATCTTCAGCCGCGTGCTGCAATGAAGCGGAGGCCGAAGGTTATGAGTGGACGTTTCGATAAGTTCGTGGATTTCTATCCGTTCTACCTGGGAGAACACAGCAACCGCATCTGCAGGCGGCTGCATTTCGTCGGCAGCGGGCTCGTACTGCTGGTGCTCGCGGCGGTCTTCGTGACCGGGCGTTGGTCGGGCCTCATCCTGCTGCCGATATTCGGTTATGGTTTCGCCTGGGCCGGTCATTTCTTCTTCGAGAAAAACCGACCGGCTACGTTCAAATATCCGCTCTACAGTCTCATGGGCGATTGGGTGATGTTCTGCGACATCCTCCTGGGGCGCGTCAAGCTTTGACGCTGCGGCTGGGGGTCGCGAAGCTTTCCCGATACAATAGTCGCCAGTGACGGGGGTCCTGGATTCAAGAAAGCTCGAGGGTGGGGAGACGCATGAACGAGGGGTGGTACAGAAGCTGGCTCTTCTGGACGGTGTGCGGCTCGGCTGCGATCCTGCTCCTGGGGATCATCGCCTGGGCCGTGTGGTGGCGCCTCACTGCCATCCAGAGGCATGTCACCCGCACGCTCCGCAGCATCTCCGACAGGCTGATCCGCGACGCCATCATCCCCGACGGCATCGGCGGCTTCGTGCCGGTGGACGCGATCGTGCTGCGGGACAGACGCCTCTACGTGCTCGACATCCGCGACGTGGAAGGGGCAGTCTTCGGTTCCGAGAAGATGGACGTCTGGACCGCCATGGGGCGCAAGGGCCGCTACCATTTCAACAATCCGTTGCGTCCCATGCATGACCGGCTCACGGCGGTGAAGCTCCTGGCGCCGGGCCTGGAGGCGGCATCCCGCATCCTGTTCACCTCCCGCGGGCACTTCCCGAAGGGGCGGCCCGACGGAGTGCAGCTCCTGGAGGAGTTCGCCCAGCCTCTGCTCCGGCCGAAAGCGAAGTCCGCCATAGAGTTACCGGCGGACATCGAAACCGCTTGGGAGACGTTGCGCGAGGCGGCGAACGTTCCGCCGGGCAAGGAGCGGCCCCAGCTCAGCCGCTGATCGTTAGCGGCTACGCGGCCGGTCCAGGTGATCGGCGAGGACTTGCGACACGCAGGCCGTCAGTTTCTTCCCCGTGGGCACGTGCAGGAACTCGTTCGGACCATGGGCGTTCGAGTGAGGCCCGAGCAGCCCCGTCACCAAGAACTGGGCTTTGGGAAACTTCTTGCCCAGCATCCCCATGAAAGGGATGCTGCCGCCAGTGCCCATGTAGACCGCGTCGGCCCCGAAGGTGGCCTTCGACGCTTTCTGCATCGACTGTTCCAGCCAGGGCGCCACCGGGGGCGCGTTCCAGCCGCCCAAGGCCGAATCCACTTCGAACTTCACCCGCGCACCGTAGGGCGGCTTGGCTTCGAGCAGGCGCTTCACTTCCGCTCCGACTTTCCGAGCATCCGCCGTGGGCGGCAGCCGGAAGGAGAGCTTCACCTTGGTCACCGGCCTGAGCACGTTCCCCGCATTGACGAGGGCAGGCAGGCCTTCGGCACCCGTCACCGAAAGGGTCGAGCCCCAGGTGTTGTTGAGGATGAGTTGCACCGGGTTGCTTGAGATGGGTTTCATGCCTTTCACGAAGGGCATCTTGGTGTAGACGCTGTTCTTGAGTACCCGCGCGACTCGCCGTATCTGCTGCTGGCGCTGTGCCGGGATCTTTGGCACCAGGCTCTTCACCTTGGTCTTGCCCGTGGCGGAATCCTCCACCCGGTCCAAGAGGGCGCGCAGCACGCGGAAGCTGGAAGGGACGATGCCGCTCGCCGCTCCCGAGTGCACGCCTTCGGTCAGCACCTGCACGGTGAGGGTGCCGACCAGGTTCCCGCGCAGGGACGTGGTGGTCCAGAGCTGGTCGTAATTGCCGCATTCCGCGTCCAAGCACACCACTAGGCTGACATCGCCCAGGCGCGGCCCCAGGGCCTCGATGTGATGGGGCAGGTCGTAGCTGCCTGATTCCTCGCAGCATTCGATCACCACCACGCAGCGGGCGTGGGGGATACCCTGTTCCTGCAGGGCGCGGATGGCGGTGAGGGAGGCGAAGGTGGCGTAGCCGTCGTCGGCGCCGCCGCGGCCATAGAGCTTGTCGCCACGCATCTCCGGCCGCCAGGGGTCGAGGCCTTCCAGCCAGCCGGTGAATTCTGGCTGTTTATCCAAGTGTCCATAGAGCAGGACGGTGTCGGTCACCGTGCCCGGGATCTCGGCGAACAGCAGCGGCGTGCGGCCCGGCAGGCGCCGGACCTCCACCTGCATGCCCTTGATGGGCTGGCGGCGGCACCAGGCGGCGGCCAGTTCCACCGCCTTGTCCATGTGGCCGTGTTCCTGCCACTGCGGGTCGAAGCCCGGCGATTTGTTCGGGATGCCGATGTACTCGCGGATCGTCGGCAGGATGGACTCGTCCCAGCTCTTGTCGGTGAAGCTCTTGAGTGCGCGCAGATCCATCGTTCTCTCCGGGTCGGTTCGTGGCACGGATTTTAACCTGTCGCTGGTGAGACTGGCAGGGCGAAGAAGCGTTCCGCGTTCTCCGTCGTCTCCCGTGCCAGTCGTTCGAGCGGCTTGTCGAGACAGCCCGCCACCACGGCGGCGATGTGCCGGAGGTGCATGGGCTCGTTGCGGTGTGTGGCCGGTTTCGGACTCAGGTCGCGGGGGATGAGGTAGGGCGAGTCGGTCTCGATCATGAGCTTGTCGCTCGGTATCGACGTCACCGCCTCCCGCAGATGCTGGCCGCGGCGCTCGTCGCAGATCCAACCGGTGAGGCCGATGTGGCACTCGAGAGCCAGGTAATCCTGTAGCTCGCGTGCGTCGCCGGTGAAGCAGTGCACCACGGCGCGCGCGAGGCGCGGACGATATCGCTTCAGTATCTCCATGAAGTCAGCGTGGGCGTCGCGTTGGTGCAGGAACACCGGTTTGCCGGTCGTGACGGCGATATCGAGCTGCTGCTCGAACACGCGGCGCTGCACATCCGGCGGCGAGAAGTTGCGGAAGAAATCCAACCCGCATTCACCCACCGCGACGGCCTCCGGATGACCGAGCAACACACGCAGTTCCCCCTCTGTGTCGCCGGTGCAGTCCTTCGCATGATGCGGGTGCACGCCGGCGGTGAAGAATAAACGGCCGGGATAGGCACGGCTGAGATCGTACGCCTTGCGGCTGTGGGCTGCGTCACTGCCGGTAACGATGAAGCGCGCGACGCCCTGTGCTTGCGCGCGAGCGATGACCGGGTCACGGTCCGCATCGAAGCTGTCGTGGGTGAGGTTTGCGCCGATATCGATCAGGCGGATGGAAGCGGACGCAGCCTCGGTCATCGGACGTTCCTGGAGACGGGGCGGCGCAAGTGTAAACCATATCTCCCCCAGGCTGCCTTGACATCGTTCACGCCGGGACCGGTTCCTGGCGGTAGAAGAGGCTGAGCTGGCGATAGAGTTCCGGCGAGTAGGCCTTGAGCTCCCGCGGTGACTCGAAGAACATCTCGCTCGCCACGGCGAAGAACTCGCCTGGGTCTTCGAGGCCGTAGGGGTCCATGGGCAGCGGCGCGCCTTGCCGCTCGCGCCGCTCCAGTTCCCGATAGGCTGCGTCGAAGGCCTTGGACCAGGCGTGCCGGCTCATGCGCGCATGCAGGGGCGGGAAGCCGTTCGGCTCGCCGTTCAGGAGGTCGAGCTTGTGGGCCATCTCGTGGATGACCACGTTGTGACCGGGCGTGTCCCCGGCCTCTGTCACCGCCTCCCAGGAGAGGATGACCGGCCCGCGTTCCCAGGCTTCACCCTCGAGCACCGCGTGGCTCTTGTGCACCACCCCCGCCGCGTCCACGAATTCGCGCTGCGGAGCGAACAGGCCCGGGTAGACGACGATGGCGTGCCAGCCCCGGTACCAGCGCAGGCCCAGGTTGAGGATGGGCAGGCAGGCATGGAGCGCAAGCTGAGCACGCATCGCCGGAGTGAGTTCGAGACCCCGCACCGGTTCCAGCGCCTTCTCTTGCAGCAGGAAGGTGGCGAGGACGCGTAAGCGGGATTGATCGGCGGCGCCGAGACGGCGGGCGGGCGCGGAGGCGGTCAGCGCCGCCCGCCAGTGCGGCTCCGCGATGGGATGCCGCGCCAGGATGCGCCGTTCGCGCCAGCGGGTCAGGAAAGAGAACATTCAGGAAGTATGGGGGCGCCGAGGGCTTATGAAAGCCCCCCGCTCATTCGTTCTTCCACTTGAAACCGATGGACCCTATGGTCAGGAACAACGCGCTCATGCCCGCGAGCGACAGGAGCTGCGGCCAGATGTCGGCGAGGCCGGCCCCGTCCAGCATCACCTTGCGGGCACCGTCC
>DATIEQ010000177.1:0-6785 GCA_035455665.1 Gammaproteobacteria bacterium
GAAGACCAGCGCCAGGCGCTGGAGAAATACACCATCGACCTCACCGCGCGAGCGGAGGCGGGCAAGCTCGACCCGGTGATCGGCCGGGACGACGAGATCCGCCGCACCATCCAGGTGTTGCAGCGTCGTACCAAGAACAACCCGGTGCTGATCGGCGAACCGGGCGTCGGCAAGACCGCGATCGTCGAGGGCTTGGCCCAGCGCATCCTGAACGGCGAGGTGCCCGAAGGGTTGAAGGATAAGCGCGTACTCACACTCGACATGGGTGCGCTCATCGCCGGCACCAAGTTCCGCGGCGAGTTCGAGGAACGTCTGAAGGCCGTGCTCAAGGATATCGGGAAGAGCGAGGGCCGCATCATCCTCTTCATCGACGAGATCCACACCATGGTGGGTGCCGGTAAGGCCGAAGGCTCTATGGACGCGGGTAACATGTTGAAGCCCGCACTCGCCCGCGGCGAGCTGCACTGCGTAGGCGCGACCACCCTCGACGAATATCGCAAATATGTGGAGAAGGACGCGGCTTTGGAGCGGCGCTTCCAGAAGGTGATGGTGGACGAACCGTCGGTGGAGGACACCATCGCCATCCTGCGCGGCCTCAACGAGCGTTACGAGGTGCATCACGGCGTCGAGATCACGGACCCCGCCATCGTGGCGGCGGCGACCCTCTCGCATCGTTACATCTCGGACCGACAGCTGCCCGACAAAGCCATCGACCTCATCGACGAGGCAGCCTCCCGCATCCGGATGGAACTGGATTCCAAGCCCGAGGAGATGGACAAACTCGACCGGCGCCTCATCCAGCTCAAGATCGAGCGCGAGGCCCTGAAGAAGGAGAAGGACGAGGCTTCCAAGCGCCGCCTCGGCGTGCTCGAGGCTGAGATCAAGAAACTCGAGCGCGAGTATTCCGATTTCGAGGAAGTCTGGAAGGCCGAGAAGGCCCAGGTGCAGGGCGCGAGCCAGATCAAGGAATCCCTGGAGAAGGCCAAGGCGGAGCTGGAGACCGCCCGCCGCGCCGGCGACCTGTCGCGCATGTCCGAGATCCAATACGGCCGCATCCCGGAACTGGAGAAGAAGCTCGCCGCCGCGAGCGCCGCCGAGCACCGGCCGACGAAGCTCCTGCGCAACAAGGTGACGGCGGAGGAGATCGCCGAAGTAGTGTCCCGCTGGACCGGCATCCCTGTTTCGAAGATGCTGGAGGGGGAGAAGGAGAAGCTGCTGCGCATGGAGGAGGCGCTCATGGCACGTGTGGTGGGCCAAGACGAGGCGCTACGCGCTGTCGCGAACGCTATCCGCCGTTCGCGGGCCGGGCTCGCGGATCCTCACCGGCCCATGGGTTCTTTCCTGTTCCTCGGCCCCACCGGCGTCGGCAAGACCGAGCTTAGCAAGGCGCTCGCCTGGTTCCTGTTCGACACCGACGACGCCATGGTGCGCATCGACATGAGCGAGTTCATGGAGAAGCATTCCGTGGCGCGGCTGATCGGCGCGCCGCCCGGTTACGTGGGCTACGAGGAAGGCGGTTATCTGACGGAAGCAGTACGCCGCAAGCCGTATTCCGTCATCCTGCTGGACGAGGTCGAGAAGGCCCACCCGGACGTGTTCAACGTGCTGCTGCAGGTGCTGGACGACGGCCGCCTGACGGACGGGCAGGGGCGCACCGTGAACTTCAAGAACACGGTGATCGTCATGACCTCGAACCTGGGTTCCCAGGCGATCCAGGAGATGGCGGGCGAAGAGAACTACCAGAAGATGAAGGACAAAGTCATGGAGATCGTGGGCGGGCATTTCCGCCCCGAGTTCATCAACCGGGTGGACGACACCGTGGTGTTCCACCCCCTCGGCACGTCACAGATCCGCGCCATCGCGCGCATCCAGGTGGAGTTCCTCCGGAAACGCCTGGCAGATCGGGACATGGGTCTGGAGCTGACGGATGCCGCCTTGGACAAGCTCGGCAAGGCGGGCTTCGATCCCGTCTACGGTGCGCGCCCCCTGAAGCGTGCCGTCCAGCAGCAGCTCGAGAACCCGCTGGCCCAGAAGATCCTCGCCGGTGAGTTTGGAGCGGGCGACATCGTCGCGGTTGACGCGAGGGACATCGGCTTCGAGTTCAACAAAGCGAAATCGAAGAAAGCGAAGGCTGCGAGCGGGTAAAGACCGCTGCTCTACATGGATCCACGCTAGTTCGGGCGGGGGGCAGTCCCTGTGCGTGGATTATTCAGGACGGGCCGCGAAAAACTCACAGGCCCTGCATGCCGTGAAATTACAACAAGCACTTTCAGGAACCATGGTTTAGCATTTCGGGTCTATCGAGCCCCACAGAACCTTCCTGTGCTACCGAGGACCCGGACATGAGTACCAAGAGCGATCCGCCGATCAATAAGTACGCCACCCACCTCAACATCCACTTCAAGCAATTGGAACTGGTGGACGTGCAGCCGCTGGTGGATGCCTGCAAGGACTCCTGGTACAACCAGACGCTCTGCAAGGTGAATGACTCGGTGGTGCGCCTAGGCGTGATGCAGGGGGAATACCATTGGCATAAGCACGACGACGAAGACGAGTTCTTCTACGTGGTGGAGGGGCTCTTCATCATCGATCTGGAAGGCCGCAGCGTGGAGCTCAAACCGCGCCAGGGCTTCACCGTACCCAAGGGCGTGATGCACCGGCCTCGGGCGCCGGTAAGGACCGTGGTGTTGATGGTGGAGGGGGCTGGCATCATCCCTACGGGCGATTGAAGGTCTACGCGCAAGACTGAGCGGCCGTCTTTTGAACCACGGGCTTTTGGTGCAGACTGGTCCACTGCCTGACGGACGACAAGATCCAGGCGAGGGCATGTACCAAGATTAACCCGGGGTGGCCGTTTGTCACGTTCCGCGCTGTTGCTGCTGTGCCTCCTCGTCATGAGCATGCTGATGGGCGTGCTGGTGCTGGTGGTGGCGCGCGGCGAGCGCAAATCCCTGGCGCTACGGCTGTGGGGCTGGGGGCTCGTGGCCTACGCTTTCGGCATGCTGACCATCATCGCTGCGGCTTTCCTGCCCTGGGGCTTCACCCAGGTGGCGGGCAATACCCTGATCTCGCTGGCGGCTCTACTCACATCGCGTGGCGTGTTCATGCACGTACCGCGGCGTCCCAGCTCGCGCCTGACGGCAAGCGCGCTGCTGGTGGTGATCGCGGTGCTGGTGGTGAACCACCTGTTGAACCCGCATCTCATCATCGACATCGCTGCGCCTACCCTCTATGGCACGCTGCTCTACGCACTGGTCTCCTGGCAGCTGGTCCGCCATCCGCCGCCGGCGGCCAAGGCTGCTTCCCGCTTCCTGGTGACGACCATCCTGCTGACCTTGGTGGTCTGGAACCTGCGGCTCGCGCTCCTCTGGATTTCCCTCGGCGGTAGCTCGGATCCCGCGCGCGCCGACGCGCTGCAAGCTGGTTTTGCCGTCTTCCAGATGCTGCTCGTTGTCTCTTCGACGCTCGGGCTGGTCTGGGTCGAAGTGCGCCTGATGGAGGACGACCTGCGGCGCTCTGCGTTCACGGACTTGCTCACCGGGCTGCCCAACCGGCGGGCCATGCTGCTGCGCTTCGATGAGGAAGTGGCACGTTGCAACCGTCAGGGTGAGACCTTCGGGTTGGCGCTGTTCGACATAGACCTCTTCAAGCAGATCAACGACACTTGCGGGCACTACGTCGGTGACACGGTACTGAAGAACATCGCCGCGACACTGGAGCGGAGTAAGCGGAGCGAGGACCTCCTTGGCCGACTCGGTGGTGAGGAGTTCATGGTGATCCTGCCGCACCACCGGCGCGAGACCTCGATACGTGCCGCTGAACGATTGCGCCAGGCGATCGAGGACCTGCGTACCCACGAGGATGCCGCCATGCCGACGGCCACCATCAGCGCCGGTGTGGCGGTTTACCCGGACGACGGCAATGACTGGGACAGGCTATTTATGGCGGCGGACCGGCGGCTCTACCGTGCTAAGAATGAGGGGCGCAACCGCGTCGTAGCCGAGGACAAACCTGTTACATGAGCAGGATATCGTGGCCGTTGTAAACCTGCCGCTCCATAAGCCGTTATACCGCCATCCCCCCCCCGGCTGAAGCGCCACCTCGCAAAGGATCACGTATGACTAGGCTCTACCCGGCTATAGCCGTGTTGCTACTCATACACGTGGGCGGCTGTGTGTCCCATGCCGCGCGCAGCCCGATAACCACCACCGCCAAGGCTACGGCTTCAGCGGCCTCGCTTGCGGCGCCGAGTTCACCCGTGGCGGCCCCCGTTCCGGCGACTCGCGCACCGAGTGCAGCATCGGAAAGCGCCAGTGACGCCGAAGAGGGTATCCACAAGATAGCGCACGTCGTCATCATCATGCAGGAGAACCGTTCCTTCGACGATTACTTCGGCACCTACCCTGGGGCGGATGGGATCCCGATGCGTGATCACGTCCCTACCGTCTGCGCCATGGACCCGCGCGCGGGGCGGTGCCTCCCGCCTTACCATAATCCAAAAGATGAGAACTCGGGCGGCCCCCATTCGATGGAGGCGGCGCTGATGGATATCGACGGCGGCAAGATGGATGGATTCGTCAAGGCCCTGCGTAAAAGCGTATCGCGGGTATGCGAGGACCCGAACTTGCCGAACTGCGTGCGGCTACGAGGCGAACCCGACGTGATGGGTTGGCACGACGCTCGTGAAATACCGAACTATTGGGAATACGCCGGGAACTTCGTGCTGCAAGATCACATGTTCGAACCCACAATGTCGTGGAGCCTCCCATCCCACCTATTCATGGTCTCGGCCTGGTCTGCCGCATGCACGGACCCACAGGTTCCCGCCAGCTGCAACGACAAAGACGCGCAGTTCCCGTGGACCAAGAAGCATGTATTGGCCGACCGCGGGACCACGGAACTCTACGCCTGGACCGACCTCACTTACCTGTTGAGAAAGCACAGGGTCAGTTGGGCCTATTACCTGAGCGAAGGGATGGCGCCTGACTGCGCAGATGACGAGGTGACCTGCGTGCGCCGCGGCCAGCGACTGCATGTGCCCAGCATCTGGAATCCCTTGCCGAATTTCGCCACCGTCCACAACGACCACCAATTGGAGAATATCCGGCCGCTGGACAATTATTTCGAAGCAGCCAACAACGGGACACTGCCCGCGGTGTCGTGGATCGTGCCCAACGACACCGTCAGCGAGCATGGGCCTGCCTCGATACACGCCGGCGAGGCCTACGTCACGCGTCTCATCAACGCCGCCATGCAAGGGCCGGAGTGGAAAAGCACGGCGATCTTCCTCGCTTGGGACGACTGGGGCGGCTTCTATGACCACGAGCTGCCGCCCAAGGTGGATGGGAACGGTTATGGCTTGCGGGTGCCGGCCCTGGTGATCAGCCCCTACGCCAAACAGGGTTTCATCGATCACCAGATCTTGAGTTTCGATGCCTACCTGAAGTTCATCGAAGACGATTTCCTCAATGGCCAAAGGTTGGATCCTAAGAGCGACGGACGCCCGGATCCGCGACCGACGGTGCGCGAGGACGTCGGCATTCTCGGGAACCTGGTGGAGGACTTCGATTTCAGCCAGCCGCCGCGACAGCCGCTGGTGTTGGAACCGGATGCGCAGCCGGGTCCCGCCTCCGAGCCCTGCGCGATCGAGAAGAATTGCGGCGCTGTCCCCCTTGGCAAGGAAGGTAAGGGCGCTGCGTCAAAACCCGCCCACGCCAGACGGGCTTGAATGCCATGGGCAGGGCCGGCTGGGACAGCGGGACCTTTTACGGCATGATGATCTCCTAGCTAGGTCCACCGACGGCCACCTGCACCTGCCGAGGGAGTATCCATGCGCCGCTGCCTGATCGCCATCACCGGACTGACTCTCGCGGGCGCAGCCGTAGCGCCGTCCAACCTGGTGCAGAACGAATACGCGTTCGTGCAGGCCGTGGCGGACCACGGCATCCGCGACGGCTTCCTCAAGTACCTCGACAAGCAAGCCATCACCTTCTCCCCGAGACCGGTCAACGCGTACGACCTCTACCAGGGTCGCAAACCGAGTTCCACCAAGCTCGACTGGTATCCGACCTACGCACTCGTCGCTTCGTCCGGCGATTTCGGCGTGGACACCGGTCCTTGGAACGCGTCCTGGACTCAGGACGGCAAGCAACAGAAGGCCTATGGTGAATGGCTCACGATCTGGTCGCGGAATAAGGCGGGCGCATGGCATGCCCTGTTCGACAGCGGCGTCAATCACGACACGGTTTCCTTGGAGCAGGCGCTCAAGGCGGGAGGGGACGTCGCACAACTGCACGCGCCGGTCACGCATCTCACGGCCGACCAGGCCCATAAGGCGCTGCTGAAGGCGGAGATGGATTTCGGCGCGGTGGCGGGGGACGGGGCCTTGCGTGCTGCCTACGCCCAGTTCGGAAGCGACGATATTCGCCTGCTGAGAGACGGCAAGCTGCCCGTCGTCGGCAGGGACAAGGTCGTCAACGACCTGCCTGCCGGCAAGTCCGCGCTCACCTGGAAGCCCTCGGGAGGCAGCGTGGCGGGGTCCGGGGACCTCGGCTATCTCTACGGCCTGACCTATCAGGTGGATGACAAGGCGTTCAGCGCGCCCGTGACCGCCTATGTGCACGTCTGGCGGCGTGACAAGGACCGGTGGTGGCTGTTCATCGCCCTGGATGCTCCGCTGCCGCCACCCCCGCCTCCGGCCCAGCCCGCGCAACGCTAAAGCTTAGACCTCGGTCCCGCTCTCCAGGATCGCCTTCACCGCCTCCATGGCGGCGCGCATCTTCTTT
>DATIEQ010000178.1:0-4376 GCA_035455665.1 Gammaproteobacteria bacterium
ACGTAGACCTTGTCCACCTTGGGCGACTGGGCGAGCTTCCAGGCGAGCGCGTGTTCGCGTCCGCCGCCGCCGATGACCAGGACTTTCATATCAGTGTTTGAAATGACGCATGTTCGTGAAGACCATGGCGATGCCGCGCTCGTCCGCTGCTGCGATGATCTCGCGGTCCCGCACCGAGCCCCCCGGCTGGATGATGGCGGCGATGCCGGCGTCGGCGGCCGCGTCCACGCTGTCGCGGAAGGGCAGGAAGGCTTCGGAGGCCATCACCGAGCCCGCCACCTTAAGTTTCGCCTCGTCCGCTTTCAGGGCGGCGACCCGCGCGCTCATGACGCGGCTCGTCTGGCCCGGGCCGATGCCGACGGTCATGCCGTCCTGGGCGTACACGATGGCGTTGGACTTCACGAACTTCACCACCCGCCAGGCGAACATGAGGTCCCGCAGCTGCTCCTGCGTGGGCGCGAGGCGAGTCACGGTCTTGAGCTGGCTCGCGTCCACGGAGCCCAGGTCAGCGTCCTGCAGGAGCAGCCCGCCCACCACCCGCTTGTAGTCGAGATAAGGCGCCTCCGGACCCCAGGCGCCGGTCGCCAGCGCCCGCACGTTCGGTTTCGCGGCGAGCACCTTGAGGGCCGCCGCGCCGATCTCCGGCGCGATGACCACTTCCACGAACTGCTTCTCGAGGATCTTGCCCGCGGTGGCCGCGTCGAGGGGGCCGTTGAAGGCGATGATGCCGCCGAAGGCCGACTCCGGATCCACCGAATAGGCGCGCTCATAGGCCTCGAGCAGCGTGCCCCCTAAGGCCACGCCGCAGGGGTTCGCGTGCTTCACGATGACGCAGGCGGGCGTGTCGAAGCATTTGACGCAGGCGAGCGCCGCATCGGCGTCGGCGATGTTGTTGAAGGAGAGCTCCTTGCCCTGCAGCTGCTGCGCGCTCGTCAGGTTGCCGGCCGCGGCGCCGCGTTCGGCGTAGAAGGCCGCCCGCTGGTGGGGGTTCTCGCCGTAGCGCAGGTCGTGGAGTTTCCTGAATTCAGCCGCGTAGGACTGAGGCAGGGGCTTCGGGCCGTGCTGCTTCGCACCCGCCAGGTAATCGGCGATGGCGCCGTCGTAGGAGGCCGTGTGAGCGAAGGCCTTGGCGGCGAGCTCGGCCCTGAGTGCGTCGCCGACGCCGCCCTGCTCGCGCAGCTCCGCCAGCACCCGGGCGTAGTCGCCGTGGTCGGTGACCACCGCCACGTGGGCGTGGTTCTTGGCGGCGGCCCTGAGCATGGCGGGGCCGCCCACGTCGATGTTCTCGATGGCGTCCGCGCGGGAGGCGCCGGGTCTCGCGATCGTCTCGGCGAAGGGATAGAGGTTCACGGCGAGCAAGTCGATGGGCTTGATGCCGTGCTCGGCCATGACCTTGTCGTCGGTGCCGCGCCGGCCGAGGAGTCCGCCGTGCACCTTCGGATGCAGGGTCTTCACCCGCCCGTCCATGATCTCCGGGAAGCCGGTGTAGGCGGAGACTTCGGTCACCGCGATGCCCGAGTCCTTCAGGAGCTTGGCGGTGCCGCCGGTGGAGAGGATCTCTATGCCTAAGGAGGCCAGGGCGCGCGCGAAGTCCACCACCCCGGACTTGTCGGAGACGCTCAAGAGGGCGCGTTTCACGCTTGCCATCGGATCAACCCCGGGAACCACTGATGGCTTGGAGAGGCGGATTTTACAGGCAGGGCTGTCGCCCTGCTATACGCCTGAGGACTACTGAACTACGGTGCGGGCAAGTTCTATGCGTCCCTGCGGCACCGACCAGGGCGTACGTCCTGTACGCCCGCTCGCCATATATGGCGAGCCCTGGAAGAAACCGGGCGCCTCGCGGCGCCCGGGTTATTAGCTGTTTATCTTATATTGTCTGAGTTTCTTTCGCAGGGTGCTGCGATTCAGACCGAGAATGGTAGCGGCCCGCGACTGGTTCCCGCGGGTGTACTCCATGAGCGCCTTCAAGAGCGGCTGCTCGATCTCGCCCAGCACGAGCTCGTAGAGCTCGGAGGGGTCGTGGCCCTTCAGGTCCGTGAAGTAGCGGCGCAGGGCCTTGTCCGCGTAGTCCCGCAGGCAGGGTGTCCCGCCCCCGGTGTGGACGAGATGCGGTTGTTCGACCACTTCCAGCACCCGCTGGGCCGCTGTCCGATTGCTCATGCTGCCAACCCCGTTATGTTCTGGTCCGCGAAGAATCCGCGGATGAGTCTTTGTTGTTCCCCGGCCGTCTCCACCCGCACCACCCGCTCCCGGAAGGCGGCTGCCTCGGGCAGGGTCTTCAAGTACCAGGTGATGTGCTTGCGGGCCACGCGCACGCCCATGGCTTCCCCGTAGAAGCCGTAGAGGTTCTCGAGGTGGCCCAGCATGATGTCCGCGACCTCGCCGTCCGCGGGCGGGGCGAGCCGCGTGCCGGTCGCGAGGAAATGCTCGATCTCCCGGAAGATCCACGGCCGGCCCTGGGCGGCGCGGCCGACCATGACGGCGTCGGCGCCGGTGGCGTCGAGCACTTCTTTAGCCTTCTCCGGGGAGTCCACGTCGCCGTTCGCGATCACCGGGATCGCCACCGCCGCCTTGATGGCGCGGATGGTCTCGTATTCGGCTGTACCTTCATACAGGTCCGCGCGCGTGCGGCCGTGCACCGCGAGCGCCTGGATGCCGGCGTTTTCTGCGAGCTTCGCCACGCGCGGGCCGTTCCTGTGCTCCCGGTCCCAGCCGGTGCGGATCTTGAGGGTCACGGGCACGTCCACCGCGGCCACCACGGCCGCCAGGATGCGCTCGACCAGGTCCTCGTCCTGCAAGAGGGCGGAGCCCGCGGCCTTGTTGCACACTTTCTTCGCCGGGCAGCCCATGTTGATGTCGATGATCTGGGCGCCCTCGGCCGCGTTCAGGTGCGCCGCCTCGGCCAGCATGGCGGGTTCGGCGCCCGCGATCTGCACGATGCGTGGCTCCACCTCCCCCTCGTGGTCGCGGCGGCGGCGGCTCTTCAGGCTGTCGCGCAGCTCCGCACGGGAGGTGACCATCTCGGACACGGCCATGCCCGCGCCCAGGGCCTTGCACAGCTGGCGGAAGGGCCGGTCGGTGACCCCGGCCATGGGGGCGAGTACCAGGCGGTTGCGGAGGGAATAGGGGCCGATACGCATGGAGGTACGCGCTTGAATTCTTCTGTTCGGGGATCGAGGACAAATAATAGCCAGAATCTTTTCTCTGTCAAAGCTTGCAATTTTTCCGCGACGCGCGGCGTGTGTATCCGGGCCCGGAAATTTCTTGTGCGATGCAAATACGCGCGTCCGCGCAAAACTCCAAGCAAAATCAAGCGGTCATGTGCGAAACGCGATCAATCGTGCTCCGGTGCCGCGCACACGCGCCGTCCGTCGGCATCCAGGCAGGGGAGGATGGAGAAACCCACGGCGTCCGCGCCCGGATCCACGATGTCGATGCGAAAACGCGCCGCCTGGCCCGCCGCTAGCAGCACGTTCGACTGATTTTCCGGCAAGTACTCGGCCGGTTTGAAGTCGCGGGCCCGCAGGGTCTCGCCATAGCGGTCCGTGAGCACCACCCGCAGCGCCGGCCAGGGCTGCACGAAGCCCGCCCGGTTCTCCAGGGCGCCGGTGATGGAGAGCGCCCCGGGTGCCGCGGGGTCGGTGGTCACGTTCAAGGCGCCCACGTCCCAGCCGGAGACGTCCAGGGGCGGCGCCAGCGGATGGCCCAGGGCCGCATACACGCCCTGCAGTGACGGTCCCAGCACCGGGTTCTGGGCCAGGGCGTCGCGGTTGCCGTTCACGAGCTGCAGGCCGAGGAGCAGCAGGGCGAGGACGGCGCCGCTCCACCACAGGGACCGCCATCTGCTCGGGGGCGCCGCTGCCCTGTGCAGGTGATGCAGGTCCAGGGCGCCGAAGAAGTGATGCTTCTCCGCAACGACGGGTTTGGACTCGGTCTTGCGCGCCGCTTTGGTCTTGGCCTTGGGCTCGGTCTTCAGGGGAGTGGTGGTGACCGCAGGGTTTTCGACCGCGGGGGCTGCGATACCGGCGAACATGTCCTCGATCTGGGGCGCGGCGGGCGCCTTAGCGCCGATGGCGAGCCCGGCCGTGTCGGCCGGTGCCGCGGCTCCGGCCGCCAGCAGGGCGTCGAGTTCGGGTGCTGTTGAGGGCTCGACGCTGAACGCGGGTTCGGCGGCGGGCGACGGCTGGGCGGCAGCGATGGATTCGGGCGTGATCTCCGCCTGCAGCGACACGAAGGCGTCGAACACCGTCTCGCACTTGCCGCAACGCACCTCTCCCTGGGCGGCCTTGAGCTGCGCGGGGGTGACCCGGAAGCTCGTGTGGCAATGAGTACACGTCGTCAACATATTGGCCCCTCTAAAAATGGCTCTTTTG
>DATIEQ010000179.1:0-8629 GCA_035455665.1 Gammaproteobacteria bacterium
CAGCAGGTCCGGCGTGGGGAACCCCATGGTGAAGACATGGTCTCCCAGGTGGGCCGAATCATTGGGTGCCAATTCGAGAAAAGCGTCCGCCTTCAAGTCCGAATGCAGCACTGCGAGATCGTTGCCTTGGTCCAGCGACACTACCGTCGCATCGCTTATCCGGTCCGGGCCGCAATAGAGTTGTATCCGGGTCGCGTCCGCGACGACATGGCGAGCCGTGACATAGGTATTGCCGGAGTTGGTGGCGAAGGCCGTGCCGAAAGCCGTGCCGACCGTTGTGGCGGTGCCCGGAGCCGCTGTTTTGCTCTCATCGGGTATCACTTCCACTTGTGGCGCGAATTCCGTCAGTTGCTTGTCGAAAGCTTGCACGGCGATGCTCACGAGCTCCGCGATCATCTCGTTCTTGTCGGGCGAATCCCCGGGACGGCTGTTGCTGGCTACCGCGCGCAAGATGATGGTGTCGTTCTGCAGCAGATATGCCGAGATCCTCACTTCAGACGGGCTGGTGGAGTACACAAGTTGCAGTTGCAAGGCTCGCGGGCCGGCCGCCTTGCCGATATGGAAACCGCGGTACTCCAGCAGTTCTTCGAAGCGCGGGACGTAGTTTTCCACATCCTTGGCGGTGTCGACCGGAGGATTCACGGTCTGCAAGACGACGTAATGACCGCTCTCGTTGTAACTATCGATATGGTTGGCGCAACCGGCTGCGGTCGCAAGTGCAAGACCGGACACAAGGATCAGGCGCAACCGCAGCAATGTCGTTACGTCGGCCATGCTCACCTCTCTTCGGATTCCCAAGCATACATTGACGGGTCGTGAGACCCGGTCAAGATGGGTGCCATTGTAATCCGCGCGGCCCTCGCTGCTGTACTGGTTATTTGCCGATGCAGAAACTCGCGAAGATCTTCCCCAAGAGGTCTTCGCTCGTGACCTCGCCGGTGATCTCGCCCAAGACCTGCTGCGCGAGACGCAATTCCTCCGCCACGAGCTCGCCCGCATGCGCTTGTGCATGCACGGCGGCCGATTCGAGGTTTACCCGTGCCCGGGCGAGCGCATCCAGATGCCGCTGGCGGGCGCCGAGCGCGTCGTCCCCGGCGTCCACGAATCCTGCCGCCCGCTTCAGGTGCTCACGCAGCAGATCGATCCCTTCGCCGGTCTTGGCGGAAAGATAGAGGCGCACGCCCTGGCGCGTCTCCTCGCGCTTCGGTCGCAAGCCCACGAGATCGATCTTGTTGAATACGAGCGTCACGGGGATGCCCGCGGGGAGATCCTCGAGGATGCGTTCGTCTTCAGCCTCGAGGTCCAGGGCCGCATCCACCAACAGCAGCACCTGGTCGGCGCTCTCCATCTCACGTCTGGCGCGCCGCACGCCCTCCTGCTCCACCGCATCGCCGCTCTCCCGCAAGCCCGCTGTGTCCACGAGATGCAGGGGCAGTCCGTCCAGGCTGAGGTGTTCGTGCAGGAGGTCGCGGGTGGTGCCGGGGATGTCGGTGACGATGGCGGCCTCGTGGCCCGCGAGATAATTCAAGAGACTCGACTTGCCGGCGTTGGGCCGTCCGGCGATCACCACGGTGAGGCCTTCGCGCAAGAGGCTCCCCTGCCGTGCCGCTATCGCGAGCGCCTCGAAGCGTGCGCGGATCCCGGCGAGCCTCCCCGTCACGTCGCCCTCGCTCAGGAAATCCACTTCCTCTTCCGGGAAGTCGATGGCCGCCTCCACATAGGCGCGCAGGAGGGTGATGGACTCGACCAGCTCCAGCACCTTGAGCGAGAACTCGCCCCGCAAGGAGCGCAGGGCGGCGCGCGCCGCCTGGGTCGTGCCGCTGTCGATGAGGTCGGCGATGGCCTCCGCCTGCACCAGGTCCAGCTTGTCGTTGAGGTAAGCCCGCTCCGAGAACTCACCGGGACGTGCCCGCCGCGCACCCAAGGCCAGCACCCGCTCCAGCAGCAGTTCCAGCACCACGCGGCCGCCGTGGGCGTGGAGTTCCAGCACGTCCTCGCCGGTGAAGGAGGCGGGTGCGGCGAAGTAGAGCGCTAGGCCCGCGTCGATGGGCTCCCCCGCCCCGTCCAGGAAGGTGCGGAACTCGGCCCGGCGCGGCGCCGGCAGCCCGCCCAGGAGCGGGCCGGCGATGACGGCGACCGAGGGGCCGGAGAGGCGCACGATGCCGATGCCGCCGCGGCCAGGGGGCGTCGCGATCGCAGCAATGGTGTCTGTATCGGTCCGCATGAGTTTGTGAAATACGCCGGCCGGATTCAAACTCCGTGAATCATAAACGCTAACAGGACCGCCTACATGGCCGGCATCCCGCTGAGTTTCCCCAACGCGAAGGGCGAGATGCTCGCCGGCCGGCTGGAGATGCCGGCGAACGGCGCGCCCCGTGCCTACGCCCTCTATGCCCACTGCTTCACCTGCGGCAAGGACGTGCGCGCGGCGGTGAACATCAGCCGTGCCTTGGCGCGGGAAGGCATCGCCACCCTGCGTTTCGATTTCACGGGTCTCGGGGAGAGCCAGGGGGACTTCGCGGACACCACCTTCTCCACCAACGTCTCGGACTTGAAGCAGGCGGCCGCGTATCTAGCACAGGCCTACGCTGCCCCCAAGATACTGGTGGGTCATTCCTTAGGGGGAGCAGCGGTCCTGGAGGCGGCCCGGGACATCGCGAGCTGCGTCGCGGTGGCGACCGTCGCGGCGCCGGCGAACCCGGAACACGTGGCGGGCCTGCTGGGCCCCGCCCGGGAGACCATCGAGCTCGAGGGCGAGGCGGAGGTCACGCTCGTGGGGCGCAAGTTCCGCTTCAAGAAGGCCTTCCTGGACGATCTCGCGAACCACCCCTGGCGCGACAACATCCACACCCTGCGCAAGGCACTCCTGGTGTTCCACTCCCCTGCCGACTCGACGGTGAACATCAGCAACGCCGCGGACATCTTCACCGCCGCGCTGCATCCCAAGAGCTTCGTGAGCCTGAACGAGGCGGACCACCTCCTCACCCGCGAGGAGGATTCGGAATACGTGGGTGCGATCCTCGGCGCCTGGGCCAGCAAGTACCTGGGCGAGCTCGGCATGAAACCCCTGCAGAGCCCGGCGGCCGGCGGCGAGGTGGTGGCGCACATCGGCGAGGAGCATTACCGCAGCGACATCTACGCCGGACCCCACCCGCTGACGGCGGACGAAGCGCGCGAGGCCGGTGGCACGGACGCGGGGCCGGACCCCTACGGGCTCCTCACCAGCGCGCTCGGCGCCTGCACGGTGATCACCCTGCGGATGTACGCGGACCGCAAACAGTGGCCGCTCAAGGGCGTGCGCGTGCACCTCAGCCACGACAAGATCTACGCCAAGGATTGCGCGGACTGCGGCGACCGGCCCGGGAAGCTGGACAGCTTCGAGCGGGAGATCGAGCTCGAGGGGGACTTGAGCGCCGAGCAGCGTCAGCGGCTGTTGGAGATCGCCGACAAGTGCCCGGTGCATAACACGCTGACGACCACGTCGCACATCTCGACGCGGTTGAAGGACTGAGCCGTCAGCTCTTCTTGGATTCTTTCTCGATCAGGCGGTTGATGTAGCGCTGCTGGGCGATGCTGATGATGGAGTTCGCGAAGTAGTACAGCACCAGACCCGACGGCAGCACCATGTAGAGCGCGATCAGCGCGACCGGCATGAACTTCATCATGCGCGCCTGCATCTTGTCCGTGGGCTGGGGCTGCAGGTGCTGCTGGATGAACATGGCGATGCCGTAGAGCACCGGCAGCACGTAGAAGGGATCCGGCGCCGACAGGTCCTTGATCCACAGGGTCCAGGGCGCCTGGCGCAGTTCCACGCTGTAGACCAAGACGTAGTACAGCGCGAAGAAGATGGGGATCTGCACCAGGATCGGGAAGCAGCCGCTCGCCGGGTTGATCTTCTCCTTCTTGTACAGCTCCATCATCGCCTGGCTCATGCGCTGACGGTCGTCGGCGTAGCGTTCCTGGATCGCCTTGATGCGCGGCTGCACCTGGCGCATCTTCGCCATGGAGCGGCCGCTGATCTCGTTGAGCTTGTAGGTGATCGCCTTGATGAGCACCGTCAGGAGCAGGATGGACCAGCCCCAGTTCTTGATGAGCCGCTCGATCTGCTCCAGCACCCAGAAGATGGGCTGCGCGATGATGGTGAGCTTGCCGTAATCCACCGTGAGCTCGAGCCCGGGCGCGACGGCCGCGAGCTTGGTCTGCAGCTTCGGACCCACGAACAGCCGGTCGCTGAAGCTGGCGGTGGCGCCGGCGGCGACGTTACGGGACGGCGTGGCCGAGCCGGTGAGGAAGCGCCCGTCCCCCAGGCTCTTGCTGTAATAGAGGTGTTTCTCGCCCGCGGCCGGGATGATCGCCGCCATGAAGTAATGCTCCACCAGCGCGATCCAGCCGTCGTCCTGTTCCTGCGACAGGGGCTCGGTGGCGAGCGCGCTGAACTCGAACTGGTGGTAGCCGTCGGCGCCGTGCATGCCGACGCGCTGGTAGTCGTAGCGGGTGGTGCTGAACATGCCGTTCTTCACCGGCACGTAACGGCTCTGCCATTCGGCGTAAGCGCCGCCGCTCCAGGGGGCTGGGGTGCCGTTCTGCACCTCATAGGACAAGCCGATCTCATAGCTGCCGCGGCTGAAGCGGTAGGTCTTCGTCACCTTCAAGCCGTGACCGTACTGCCAGCTCAAGGCGACCTCGAGCTTGTCCTGGCCGTCCGCCAGTACATAGTCCTGTTTCTGCGTGGTGTAGACCGCGTCCGGGCCGGGTGCCACGGCGCCCGCCCCTGCCTCGAGGCCGGTCTGCAGCACCAGGAGGCTCGCATCCCGGTCGTCCAGCACCCGCACCGGCTGGTCCTTGGCCGTGAGCTCCTCGGGATAGTCGAGCAAGGCGGCGCGACGGATGTCGCCGCCGGCGGTGGAGAGGACGAGATCCAGCACGTCAGTATGGACGTGGACCTCCTGCCCCTGGGGGAGCGCCGCCGCCGTGGCCGGGGCACTGGCGTGAGCCGCATTCGGCGTGGTCGCCAGTGCCGGAGCGGCCGCGGTCACCGGGCCACTGGCGGTGGCCGGGGTTGCAGCCTCGGGCGCCGGTTTAGGTCCGTAGTCCTGCAGCCAGGCCTGGTAGATGAGGAACAGGACGGCGGCGAGGGCCGCCACCAGGAAGACGCGGCGATTATCCATGGCGCTGCCCTGCCCTCGGGACCGGGTCGAAGCCGCCGGGATGCAGCGGATGGCAACGGCAGATGCGTTTCACCCCGAGCCAGGAACCCCTGAGGGCGCCATGCGTGGCGATGGCTTCCTGGGTGTACTGGGAGCAGGACGGCTCGAAGCGGCAACGGGGTCCGAGCATGGGGCTCAGGACCGTCCGGTAGACGCGGATCAGGAGAATCAGGAGGCTTTGCATCGCTTGATCACTTCCTGCCAATGCCAGTCGAGGCTGGCGCGGAGTTCCCCGTTGTCGCGTTTCGCCGCCGTGCCGCGGGCCTGCACGACGATGTCCACCCCGGGCAAGTACGCCCGGTTCAGGCGGAAACTCTCCCGTACCAGCCGCTTGATGCGGGCCCGGGCCGCCGCCGAAGCCACCGCCTTCTTGGCCACCGCCAAGCCGAGCCTCGCCCCCGCCCCGCACGGACGGGCATAGACGGCGAAACAGGCGTCGCTGCTGCGCCGGCCGTCACGGAAGGCCTGGCTGAATTCGTCGGGCGTGGTGAGACGCGCCGCCCGTGGGAAGCCGGCGGGACCCATGGTCCCGGCCCCCGCGGTTAGGGGCTGAGGCGCTTGCGGCCCTTGGCGCGCCGCGCGCTCAGCACCTGACGGCCGCGCTTGGTGGCCATGCGCGCCCGGAAGCCATGGGTGCGTTTACGGTGCAGGTTGCTCGGCTGATAAGTTCTTTTCATGTCCGGATCCGCTCAATGGGCGCAGAGGCAGTCGCCCCGCGGGAAAAGGCGCGATATTAGACGTGCCGGAGGCTTCCATGTCAACTCTGGCGCGCCGCGTGCTTGCGCCGCCGGGCTGTGGATAAGTCTTCGGGGCCGGTATAGACTGCCTGCCTCCTGAAAAACGCCCTCCTCGTGGCGGTTTTCAAAAACGAGTAACGATGGGCGGCGCCCTCGCGTGCCGCCGAAATCCACGTGGGTGGGGGATCACAGAGTCATGCCATCGCTCTGGACGCGGTGCGTCAGCCATTTGGAACACGAGCTCTCGGAACAGGAGCTCAACACCTGGATACGACCCCTGCACGCCCTCGAGGACGGCGAGACCCTGCGCCTGCTCGCCCCCAACCGCTTCGTCATGGACTGGGTCCGTGACCGCTTCCTGCCCCGCATCTCCAACCTGGCCCGGGAGCTCGCGGAGGACAAGCGGCGGCGGGTGCTCCTGGAGGTGGGGGCCAGCGCCGATAACGTGATCCTCCCCGGCGGGGTCGCGGCCGCGCTCCCCGCCGGTCCGTCCGCGCCTCCGGTACCGACACCGGGCAGCGGCCTCAATCCCCTCTACACCTTCGAGAGCTTCGTGGAGGGCAAGTCCAACCAGTTCGCCCTGGCCGCCGCCCACCAGATCGCCGAGAACCCCGGCCGGGCCTACAACCCCTTGTTCATCTACGGCGGCGTCGGCCTCGGCAAGACCCACCTGATGCACAGCGTCGGTCACCTGCTCCTGCAGCGGAACCCCAAGGCGCGCGTCGCCTACGTGCATTCCGAGCGCTTCGTGAACGACATGGTGCGGGCGCTGCAGCACAACACCATCAACGAGTTCAAGCGCCAGTACCGCACCGTGGATGCGCTGCTCATCGATGACATCCAGTTCTTCGTGGGCAAAGAACGATCCCAGGAGGAGTTCTTCCATACCTTCAACGCATTGCTGGAAGGCCAGCAGCAGGTGATCCTCACCTGCGACCGCTATCCGAAGGAGGTGGAGGGCCTGGAGGAGCGGCTGAAGTCGCGCTTCGGCTGGGGACTCACGGTGCCCATCGAGCCGCCGGAGCTCGAGACCCGGGTGGCCATCCTCATGAAGAAGGCGGTGGTCGAGCACGTGGAACTGCCGGACGAGGTGGCGTTCTTCGTGGCCCAACGGGTGAGCTCCAACATCCGCGAACTGGAGGGGGCGCTGCGCCGCGTCATCGCGAACGCCCGTTTCACCGGCCGCGCCATCACCATGGATTACGCCAAGGAATGCCTGCGCGACATCCTCGCGGTCCAGGACCGCATGGTGACTCTCGAGAACATCCAGAAGACCGTGGCGGACTATTACCGGGTGCGTCTGAACGAGATGTTGTCCAAGAAACGCAGCCGCTCCATCGCGCGGCCGCGCCAGGTGGCCATGTGCCTAGCGAAGGAACTCACCAACCACAGCCTGCCGGAGATCGGCGAGGCCTTCGGTGGACGCGACCACACCACGGTGCTGCACGCCTGCCGCAAGGTGCTGGAACTGCGCGGCACCGACACGAAACTGAACGAGGATTACCTGGCACTGCTGCGCACGCTGACCAGTTGAACGCTTGTGGGTAAATTGTGGGTAAAATCCGGCTCGGACTTATCCACATTTCCCACACAGCCTGGCACATGCTGACTAGCGGTCATTTAACAAGGCTGTAGGTAGACCATGTGCATGATTATAAAAGAGAAAAATGGCTTATCCCCAATGAAGCCCAAGCTCTATATCTACATCTATTGAGAATACATTCTTGAAATACAGAAGACCGAAGCAGGTGGATAAATGAAATTCGAAGCGCTGCGCGACACGCTGCTCAAACCCATCCAGGCCGTCGTCGGCGTGGTCGAACGCCGTCAGACCATGCCCATCCTGGCGAACCTGTTGCTCACCGTGACGGAGGGGAACCTGTCCGTGACGGCGACGGATCTCGAGGTCGAGCTGGTGGCGAAGACGGCCGTCGACGTGAAGGACAAAGGTGAGGTCACGGTACCGGCGCGTAAGCTCGTGGACATCTGCCGCGCGCTTCCCGAGGGGGCCAAGGTCAGCGTGAGCCTCGAGCGCGAACGCTTGACGGTCAAATCCGGCCGCAGCCGCTTCACCCTCGCGACCCTGCCGGCGGCGGAATTCCCCGCCGTGGAAGACATCAAGGCACAACGCAGCGTGAACCTGCCGCAGAAGGAACTGCGCGAACTCATCGAACGCACCCATTTCTCCATGGCCCAGCAGGATGTGCGCTACTACCTCAACGGGCTGCTGCTCGAGACCTCGCCGAAGCGCGTGCGTGCTGTCGCCACCGACGGCCACCGGCTCGCCATGTGCGACTTGAACGCCGAGGTGCCGGACCTGCCGGCCCTGCAGGTGATCGTGCCCCGCAAGGGCGTGCTGGAATTACAGCGCCTGCTCGCGGACGGCGAGGAGCCTGCCCGGGTGAGTTTCGGCACCAATCACGTGCGGGTGGAGCTCTCCGGACTGCGCTTCACGTCCAAGCTCATCGATGGCCGCTTCCCCGACTACGAGCGGGTGGTGCCGAAGGGCGGCGACAAGGACATCATCGCGGACCGGCAAGTGCTCCGGGACGCGCTTGGGCGGACGGCGATCCTATCCAACGAGAAATACCGCGGCGTGCGCCTGCAGCTTGCCCAGAACCGGCTCAAGGTCCTGGCCCATAACCCGGAGCAGGAAGAGGCGGAGGACGAGGTCGAGGTGCAGTA
>DATIEQ010000180.1:0-8975 GCA_035455665.1 Gammaproteobacteria bacterium
GCTGCAGCAGTCCGCCTACGAGCGCCAGCAGCGCGAAGTGGCACACCTGCAGAGCTTCGTGGACCGCTTCCGCTACAAGGCCAGCAAGGCACGCCAGGCCCAGAGCCGCATCAAGATGCTGGAGAAGATGGAGAAGCTCGCACCGGTGCACGTGAGCTCGCCCTTCAGCTTCGAGTTCCGTGAACCGGATGCGGCACCGAGCCCGATGCTGACGCTGGAGCACCTGCGCTGCGGCTACACGCTGGAGAGCGGGGAGAAAACCGTGCTCGACGGCATCGAGCTCTCGCTGCTCAACGGTCAACGCATCGGCCTCCTGGGCGCCAACGGCCAGGGCAAGTCCACGCTGGTGAAGACCCTCGCCGGCACCTTGGTGCCGCTCGCCGGCCGCGTAGGCCGGGGCAAGGGGCTCGCCATCGGCTACTTCGCCCAGCACCAGCTGGAGATGTTGCGGGAAGACCGCTCGCCGTTGCAGCAGCTCGCGGCGCTCGCGCCGCGCGTGCGCGAGCAGGACCTCCGGGACTTCCTTGGCTCGTTCAACTTCCGCGGCGAGATGGCCATGTCGCCGGTGGCGCCGCTCTCCGGCGGCGAGAAGGCGCGCCTCGCCCTGGCGCTCATCATCTGGCAGAAGCCGAACCTCCTGCTGCTGGACGAGCCCACCAACCACCTGGATCTCGACATGCGCGAAGCGCTCACCGTGGCCCTCGCCCAGTTCGAGGGTACGCTCATCCTCGTGTCCCATGACCGGCACCTCTTGCGAGCCACTGCCGACGAATTCATGTTGGTCGGTGGCGGCAAACTCACACCCTTCGACGGCGACCTGGACGACTACCGGGTATGGCTGTTGAAACAGGCGGCCGCGCGACGCGCAGGTCTGAGCGGTCAGCCTGCCAAGGACATCGACGCAGCCGGCAACCGCAAACAGCAACGGCGCACGGAAGCCCAGGAGCGCCAGCGCCGAGCGGAGCTGCGCAAACCCCTGCAGCGGGAGATCGCAGCGCTGGAGAAGCGGCTGGAGAAGCTGAACGCTGAGAAGGCACGCCTCGATGCGTTATTGACCGATGCGAACACCTATAAGGATGCTAACAAGGTGTTGCTCACCGATAGCCTGCGTCTACAGGCTGAAACGAAGGCCAAGCTGGAAAAGATAGAAGCGGAATGGTTGGAGAAACAAGCGGCCCTTGAACAAGTGGGTTGAGTCTCATTCCAACCAGATGAGGCTGGCCATACGCCCGCATTCGCCGTCCCGGCGGAAGGAGAAGAAGCGCTCCCGGTCGGTATGGGTACACAGGCCGCCGCCATATATATGAGTGATGCCCGCGGCCGTGAGCCTGTGTCGCGCGAGGGTGTAGAGGTCGCAGAGCCATTTACCGGCCTGCGTGGGACGGAACGCTACGCCGGCCCCGGGATCGTTCTCCAGAAAACTGTCTCTCACCTCATCCCCCACTTCGTACTTGTCCGGGCCGATGGCGGGTCCGAGCCAGGCGAGGATCCCGGCGGTTGCGGTCCCCATCGTGCCGATGGTCTCCTCCAGCACACCGGCGACGAGTCCGCGCCAGCCCGCGTGGGCAGCCGCCACCGTCGTCCCCGCCCTGTCACAGAACAACACCGGCAGGCAATCGGCGGTCGTGACGGCGCAGACTCGCCCAGGCGTGCGGCTGAGGGCGGCATCGGCCGCTGCATTTCCGGTCCCGGCCTCGAGTTGCAGCACCTGCTTACCGTGCACTTGCTTCAGCCAGACGGGTTCTTGCCGCAGACCGAGTGTGGTGCGCAAGCGCCGGCGGTTCTCCCCGATCGCAGCCGCCTCGTCACCCACGCGTTCACCGAGGTTGAGCGACGCGTACACCCCTAAGCTCACGCCGCCCGCCCGCGTGGTGCTCACGGCTCGGACCCGCGCAGGCGCCGGCCAATCGGGCTGGATCCACTCAGCGTGCATGGGTCATGTCGTCCGTGAGGGCGGCGACGAGTTCCGTCATGTCCGGCGGCAGGGGTGCCTCCCACACAAGCCGTTCGCCGCTCGTTGGATGGGCGAGGCCGAGCCGCCGTGCATGGAGCGCCTGGCGGCGGAAGGACTGCAGCACCGTCTTCAAGCGTTCCGTGGCGCCGGGCGGCAGGGCGAGGCGCCGCCCATACACGGGGTCCCCCAGCAGCGGGTGACGGATGTGGGCCATGTGCACGCGGATCTGATGGGTGCGCCCGGTCTCGAGCCGCACCGAGACGTGCGTATGGGCACGGAAACGCTTCAAGAGCCGGTAATGGGTCACCGCCTCGCGCCCGCCCTCCCGCACGCTCATGCGCAACCGGTCGACGGCATGCCGGCCCAGCGGTGCGTCCACCGTGCCGCCGCCGGTGAGGACACCGGACACGATGGCCTCGTACTCCCGCTCGAACTCCCGTGCCTGCAACGCCGCCACCAGGCGTGTGTGTGCCTGCAGCGTGCGGGCCACCGCGAGCAGGCCTGAAGTATCCTTGTCCAGACGATGCACCAGTCCACAGCGCGGCACGTTCGCGAGCTCCGGTGCATAGTGCAAGAGCGCGTTCTGCAACGTCCCCATACGGTTGCCGGCGCCCGGATGCACCACGAGCCCCGCCGGCTTATTGACCACGATGAGCGCCGGATCTTCATGGACGACGTCCAGCGGTAGGGCCTCGGGTTGCATCTCCGTAAGCGGCTCCTCCACCACGTGCAACCGCACGTGCTGTCCGCCTGCGACTGCATCCCGAGGCCGAGCCGGGCCTTCGTCCAAGAATACTCGGCCCTCCTTGATCCACTGGGTGAGACGGCTGCGGGAATACTCGGGGAAAAGCCGGGCGAGTGCCTGGTCGAAACGCTGGCCGGCGAGCTCCGGTGGGATCAGGGAGTCACGCACCGTATGCGGGGGAATTTTGGCCGTCGGCTCGGGCTTCATGGCAACAGTTTAAGTTATACTGACGCGCCTTGCAGACAGCGAACCTCCCCGTGCAGACTTCCCGCTTCTTCCGTATCCACATCTCCGCCGCCCTGTGCGTCGCGCTGCTGCTCGCCGGCTGTGCCTCCGAGAAATCCAAGGACGAGACCTTGGCCGCGGCGGATCTCTACCAGCAGATCCAGGCCAACATCGCGGCTGGCAACTACCAGACTGCGGTCGGCCGGCTGCAAACCCTCGAGGCACGTTTCCCCTTCGACCTGTATGGTACTCAGGCGCAACTCGACCTCATCTACGTCAACTTCATGAAGGGTGACACTGACGCCGCTGAGGATTCCGCCGACCGTTTCATCCGCGAGCACCCGCGCCATCCGGACGTGGACTATGCCTACTACATGAAAGGCGTCGCTTATTTTGACCCGGACGTCAACATCCTGAACAAGGCGTTCAGTTACGACAATTTCCAGCGCGATCCCAGTAACTCGCAGAAATCTTTCGAAGCCTTGCAACTGCTCCTGGAGAAGTTCCCCGGCAGCAAGTATGCGCCCGACGCCCGCCAGCGATTGGTATTCCTGCGGAACCGGTTGGCGGATTTCGACTGGGCGGTGGCAGATTGGTATATGAGGCGCGGGGCATGGATCTCGGCCCTACAACGCGCCGTGAGTATCGTGCAACACTATCCCCAGGCGCCGCGCGTTAAGGAAGCTCTGCAGATCATGGTAACAGCCTACACGCGCCTTGGGCTCACGAATCTGGCTGACGATGCACGCAAGGTGCTGGAGACGAACTTCCCCGACGCCTCAACGGACTATGTCTCCCACGGGCCGGGCTGAAATCGCTCGATGCCTACGGTGGCGCCAAGGGGTTGATTGCACATTCGGTTCCCGCACGACCTTCGCCTCAATCGTTTGCAGAACAGTATCCCCATCCCGCGGTTGGAACTGCGATGCAATACCATATCCTGAGATGTCCCGAAACTGTATGTGTCCTCTATGACTGAAAACCGCGTTAACCAGACTGGTTCTGGAATAAAACACCAGAACTGGACAGGCGGAAACCTTGAATATCTCGGACGCTGCCCTGTGTGCGAGGGGGCACGGCGTCACATGGCGCATGAGCGACTTAAAGATTGGGTCTTTGACTGTTCCGATGATGAATGGACGCTCTGGCGTTGCGAGAGCTGCGCCACGATGTACCTCGACCCTCGGCCCGATGCGGCTTCGCTCGGCTTCGCCTATAGAAATTACTACACGCATGATGAGAATATTGAGCCGGCCCCTGCTGGACTGCTCCAGCAGTTCATCTGGTCAGGCATCAACGGATACCTGAATCGACGTTTCGGCTTGCGGCGCACGCCATGTTGGGTGGGCGGATATTGGATCTTTTCGATCTTGTTACCGCTGCGGTACAAGCTCGATTTTTACGGGCGGCATCTGCGCCGCGTGAAGCCGGGTGAACCCGCTCGCAGGCTGCTCGACGTCGGTTGCGGTAGCGGAGCATTCCTCGATCGCGCACGTGAGATGGGCTGGTCAGCCACCGGAGTCGATTTCGATCCCAAGGCCCTGGACGTGTGCCGTGCCCATGGCCACGAGGTCTATGACGGGGACCTCCCTTCCGTCCCCTCGTCCCTGCGGTTCGACGCTATCACCCTGAACCACACACTGGAACACCTGCCCGATCCGCTTGCCAGCCTGCGGCAATGTCGCGAGAGGCTGGTCTCCGGTGGGATAGTCTGGATCACTTTGCCTAACCCTGACTCGCTCGGGCACAGGCTGCTTGCAGAATCATGGAGAGGGCTGGAGCCGCCGCGTCATCTGTGTCTTTTTCCCGCGGATTGCCTCGCGCAGATGTTGAGGAACACGGGCTTCAAGGACGTCAAATTGATGAGAAGGGGCGTGCACTCGCGGAAAATGTTGCATGAGAGTGCGCGCATCACCAGAAAACGCGAGTTACCGGGCTGGTCTCGCGGTCCGCTGCTACTCCTACAACTGACATCGGACACGCTTGCCACGCTATCGCCATCGCGCGGTGAAGAGATCACTATCGTGGGCCATTGCGGATAACGACATGATGCACGATAAGGTAGCGGCAGTGGTGCTCAACTACCGCACGCCACGGGAGACATACGAGTGTATCGAATCGCTCGCATTGGAAGGCGTTTCTGATGCGGTGATCGTGGATAATTCAGAAGATGCGGGACAATCTGCCGCGAGGATCGAGGAATTAATAGAGTGCGGGCCAGTATCTCTCAAACTCTGGATCGAGCGCCCCTCTAAAAACCTCGGTTTCGCGGCGGGTGTCAACCGAGGATTGGGGGTGCTGCGCGAACACGTAGGGAAATGCGCCGTTTTATTGATCAACAGCGATGCGAAAGCGATACCGGGCATGCTCGCCAAGATGCGTGAAGCGGTAGGTCCAGCCGATGCGGCGGCGATAGTGGGGACGTCGGAATTCGATCAGCAAGGGCAGCCCCGGGATAACGTCAGGCATTATCACCGCGCCCTGGGACTGACCTTGCGCCGCCCGATGCCGGGTACTTTCCGCTATTTAAGCGGTAGTTGCATGCTAATCCCGGCCTCGCTTTCCCACCCACCGCTTTTCGACGAAGACTTCTTCTTCTACGGCGAGGACGTCGAGCTCTCCTGGAGGTTGAGCCACGCAGGTGTCCGCATGATTCAGTGTGAAAGCGCTCGCGTGATCCACGTAGGCGGACGCAGTAGCAAGCCATATTCCTTCTTCTATGAATATCATATTGCACTTGGCCATCTGATATTGGCGCGTAAACTGGCGTGCGGGAAGTTGGAACGGGTTCTGTTCACCCTGCTGCGCTTCCTCACGCTGTGGTCGCGCGCACTATTGAGAAGCTTTCGCGCGCGACAGTTCACACCGCTCTCCGCCTGCATGCACGCCTACATGGCGAAGCACAGGGCTGTCGCACCCGATTCTGAGCGGTGAGGATGCCGGTTCCCCGTCTGCGTCGACGGGGATGCTCAATCTTCCAGGAGGTGCCCCGAGGTAATTGGATAGCGCCGGTCACTGCCGAAAGCACGACGGCTCACGCGTGGGCCCAGCGGCGCCTGGCGGCGCTTGTACTCCGCCTTCTGCACCAAACCGATCACGCGCCGCACCGTCTCCTCCGGGTGGCCCATGGCCGCGATCTCCGCCGTGCTCCGGTCTTCTTCCACGTAGGCCGTGAGGATGGGGTCCAGTACCGCATAGGGCGGCAGGCTGTCGGAATCCTTCTGTCCGGGCGCGAGCTCCGCCGAGGGCTCCCGTTCGATGACCGCCGGTGGGATCGCCGGCGAGAGCGTGTTGCGGTAGCGCGCCAGGCGGAACACCAGGCTCTTGAGCACATCCTGCAAGGGGGCGAAACCGCCGGCCATGTCGCCGTAGAGGGTGGCGTAGCCCGTCGCCATCTCGCTCTTGTTGCCGGTGGCGAGCAGCAGCTTGCCGTCGCGGTTGGAGAGCGCCATGAGCAGCGTGCCCCGCACCCGCGCCTGCAGGTTCTGCCCGGTGAGACCCTGGGTCCCGCCCAGGGTAGAGTCGAACGCCTCGAAGGCCGGCTCGATGGGGATCACCCGGTAATCGACGCCCATCGCGCGGGCCTGCGTTTCAGCAGCGTCGAGGCTGAGCTTGGAGGTGTGGCGCGAAGGCATCATCACCGCCGTGACCTGCTCCTTGCCGAGGGCGTCCACCGCGATACAGAGCGCCAGGGCCGAGTCGATGCCGCCCGAGAGTCCCAGCAAGGCTCCCTTGAAACCGTGCTTGCGGGCGTAGTCCTGCACCGCCAGCACGATCGCGCGGTACACACTCTCCTCCTCGCTCTTGTCGAGATGCACTTTCCCCTGCACGGCCCAGGCCCGCGTCCCTTCCAGGACGAAGTCCACCGGGAACAGGCCCTCCTCGAAATCCGGCGCGCGCGCGGCCACCGTCCCGTCCGCGTTCACGGCGAGCGAGCCGCCGTCGAACACCAGGCTGTCCTGACCGCCTACGTGATTCACGTATACGATGGGGACATTCACCTCTGTCACACGGCGCTTGAGTTCCGCTTCCCGCTCCGCCTGCTTGCCGATGTTGAACGGCGAGGCGTTGGGGACAACGATGACGCGGGCGCCGGCCGCGGCGGCGCGCCGCGCCGGCGCCGGATGCCAGACGTCCTCGCAGACGTTGAGCCCCACGGCGAACCCCGCCACGTCGATGAGCGTGGTGTCGCCGCTGGGGTTGAAGTAGCGCTTCTCGTTGAACACACCGTAGTTGGGGAGTTCGCTCTTGCGGTAGAGCGCCTGGACCTTGCCGTCGCCGATCACGGCGCCCACGTTGTAGAGGCGGTCACCTTCCCAGAAGGGATACCCCACCACCGCGTGGATGCCCTGGATACCGGCCGTGAGGCGCGCCACCCCTTCCTCCACCCGGCCGCGGAAATCCGGATGGAATAGCAGGTCCTCGGGCGTGTAGCCGGTCAGGGTGAGTTCGGGGAATACCACCAATTGGGCCTGCAGCCGATCCCGGCTCTCGGCCGCGGCGACGAGCGTCTTCTCGAGGTTGCCCGCCACGTCCCCCACCAGCAGGTCGAGCTGGGCCATGACGATGCGCAGCGCGGCGCTCATGGGGTCATCTGGATCAAGACGGGGATATGCGTGTCGGCCTAGCGGCGTCCACGGCCCTTCTTCTTCGCAGCTCTCTTGGCCGGTTTACGCGTGCGCTTCGCGGGTTTCTTCTTTTTTGCCTGCTTCCCGCCTTTCAGCAACTTGACCATGGTGCTGCCGAGTTCAGCGGGGGAGTGGGTGGTCTTCACGCCCGCCTTCTCCAGCGCCGCGAACTTCGCCTGGGCGGTGCCGGCGCCGCCGGAGACGATGGCCCCGGCGTGGCCCATGCGCTTGCCCGGGGGGGCGGTGACGCCCGCGATGTAAGCCACCACGGGCTTGCTGACATGCTTCTTGATGTAGTCCGCCGCAGCCTCCTCGTCGGAGCCGCCGATCTCACCCACCATGATGATGCCTTCCGTCTGGGGATCATCTTCGAAGCGCGCGATCACGTCGATGAAGTTCATGCCGTGCACCGGGTCGCCGCCGATACCGACGCAGGTGGACTGGCCGAGCCCCAGGTTGGTGGTCTGGAACACGGCCTCGTAGGTGAGCGTGCCGGAGCGTGACACGATACCCACGCGGCCGCGTTTATGGATGTGTCCAGGCATGATGCCGATCTTGCACTCGCCCGGGGTGATGATGCCTGGGCAGTTGGGGCCGATGAGCACACAGTCCTTGCCGCGGATGGCGGCCTTCACCTTCACCATGTCTGTGACCGGGATACCCTCGGTGATGCACACGATCACCTGGATGCCCGCGTCCGCCGCCTCCAGGATGGCGTCCGCGGCGAAGGCCGCCGGTACGTAGATCATGCTGGCTTCGGCACCGGTCTGACGCACCGCGTCGCGCACGGTGTTGAAGACCGGCCGGTCCAGGTGCTTCTCACCGCCGCGGCCGGGTGTCACGCCGCCCACGAGCTTGGTGCCGTAGGCGATGGCCTGCTCGGAATGGAATGTTCCCTGTTTCCCAGTGAAGCCCTGGCAGATGACGCGCGTCTTCTTATCGACGAGGATGCTCATGGAATTCGCTCTTACTTGATGGACGCGACGACTTTCTTAGCCGCGTCGGTGAGGTCGTTGGCGGGGATGATGGCCAGGCCGCTCTTGGAGAGCAGCGCCTTGCCCTGCTCCACGTTGGTGCCCTCGAGTCTCACCACCACCGGCACCCGCACGCCCACGCCCTTGACCGCGTTGATGATGCCCTCCGCGATCAGGTCGCAGCGCACGATGCCGCCGAAGATGTTGACCAGGATGGCCTTCACCGACTTGTTGGACAGGATCAGGTTGAAGGCCGCGGTCACCCGCTCGGTGGTGGCACCGCCGCCCACGTCCAGGAAGTTCGCCGGCGTGCCGCCGTGCAGCTTGATGATGTCCATGGTGGCCATGGCGAGGCCGGCGCCGTTCACCATGCAGGCGATGTCGCCGTCCAGGGACACGTAGTTGAGGTCGTTCTCCCGGGCCGTACTCTCGCGCTCGTCCTCCTGGCT
>DATIEQ010000181.1:0-3221 GCA_035455665.1 Gammaproteobacteria bacterium
GGCGTCTCGTTGTCGAAGCAGAAGCCTTCGCCCGCATGGCCGATCTCCACCAGTCCGCCGGCAAACTCCACCCAGCGCAGCGGTGGTGCCTTCTGCGTTGCCGCCATCGCCCCCTGCGCATACGCCGGATGCAGCGGATTCGACCAGAACCCATGCTTGATGTCCGTCACCAGCAATTCCTGGTGCTGCTGCTCGTGGTTCAGCCCCAGCACGACCCGCGCACGCACCTCCTCCGTCGCATCGCCCGCCGCCAGTTCCTGCATCGCCGCATCCACATGCCTGCGGTAAGCGAGAATCTCCTCCACCCCGGGCCGCGAAAACACCGCCCGCAGCTTCTTCTCCGGCTGCGCCGACACCGCGTTGTAGTAACTGTTAAACAGCCAGATGAAATCCGGATGAAACGGCTGATACCCCGCCGCAAATTCACGCAGTAAGAACGTCTCGAAGAACCACGTCGTATGCGCCAGGTGCCACTTCGCCGGACTCGCGTCCGCGCACGATTGCACCATCATGTCTTCGGCGCTCAGCGGCGCGCACAGCGCGAGGCTCTGCCGCCGCACGCGCTCGTATTCCTCAGCCAGCGATCCCTGGCCACTGCGCGCATTCACCCGCGCCGGCGTCATCACGCCCATGGCATTCCATCCTTTTCGGCCATCCCTCACAAGAACGCGAAACAGCGGCCGGGGTTGCCCGCCAGCGTAGCACTCCCGGTGTCGGGATTCACATCCGATGCGCCAGAAATTGTCGTGGCTTCAAATTTCCTTTTGAGCACCTTGCCGCCGCGCCGTTTTTCCCAGAATCTCCTCCACGTCCCGCACCTTGCCCTCCAGCCGCCCCGTCGCGCCGCGCCGGTCGTCCAGCGTGATGTGCGTCAGCACCCGCGGCGCCAGCTCCAGCAATCGCTCATGGCAGCGCAGGATCACCTCCATCACCTGCTCCCGTTCGCCCTCGACGGTCGTCTGCATCGCGCCCAGCTCATACGGCAGCCCCGAAGCGTCCACAATCTTCACCGCCTCCGCCACCAGCGCCTTCACGCCACCGGTCACGCCCATCGGCACCACAGAAAAGCTCGCCAGCATACCCCTCCTTCGCGTCAGGTGGCTGGAACCGCAGCCCCCGGCGTAACGTAGGACGCAGAAAGCCCCCTGCCGCGTCTTTCCGGCAGACGGCTCGTCTATACGGCATCACGACCCAGGGAAGGCCCAGCTCCAAAGGATCACGATGATGAGGCTCCTCCACCCGCATATCTCCCTGGCTTTCCTCCTGACCGCCCTCGCCGTCGCGCCCCACCTGCGCGCCCAGCAACCGCCCCCGCAGGAGCAGGAGCAGGCAGACGGCCGCGGCCCCATGAGCGTCCTCGGCCCCAACGGAGGCGGCACCGCCGGCACCGTCACCGCCATCGCCGGCAGTGAAATCACGATCAAAAATGAACAGGGCGAGACCTACAAGATCGCAACCAGCCCCAACACCCACTTCCGCAAGGACCGCGAAGAGGCCCGCCTCTCCGACATCAAGGTGGGCGACACCGTCATGGCCGCCGGCAATCTCGACGATCAGGCCAAAACCATCGGCGCCGTCTTCGTCGCCCTGATGACGCCCGAGCAGGCCGCCCGCATGCGCCAGATGCGCGCCGACTTCGGCAAGACCTGGACCGTCGGCAGGATCACCGCCATCCACGACCTCACCCTCACCATCGAGCGCCCCGACAAAGTCACCCAAACCATCACCGTCGACGAGAACACCGCCTTCCGCAGAGGCGGACGCGGCCCCAACGCCGAAGACATCACCTTCCCCGACATCAAGGTCGGCGACAACATCCGCGCCACCGGCGCGCTCCAGGGCGAAAATTTCCTCGCCGCGAACCTCGTCGTCCTGCCTCCCGGCGCGATCCGCACCTTCCGCCGTCGCGCCGAGCGCAGCGGCGAAGGCCGGACGCAACCGCAGCCCACGCCCCAGGGAACCGCCACCGGCACCGCGCCGGCCAGCCCGCAGAATTAGCATGCGCCCGCCCGCCACCCTGCTCCTGCTGCTCCTGGCCGCTGCGGCCGCCCCCGCCCAAACCGCGCCCGCGCCGCCCGCCCCTGCAACCGCAACCCAAACCGGCGGCACCATTCACGGCGTCATCAAGGCCGGAACCGTTCCGCTCCCCGGCGTCAGCGTCACCGCGGCCAACAGCCTCACCGGCAAGCGCTACAGCACCACCACCGACATCACCGGCAGCTACACCCTCAAAATCCCCCAGAACGGCCGCTACGTTCTCCGCACCGAGCTCGCCGCCTTTGCCCCGCTCACGAAGGACGCGCTCCTCAACGCCGCCTCCCACGACCAGACCGTCGACTTCAGCCTCGAACTCGCCTCGCGCGTCGAGCAGCAGGAAAAACAGCAGCAGGCCCTCACCGGCATGCTCGCCGGAGCCGCGCGTCAGTACGCTGGCGCCGGAGCCCAGAGCCTCAGCCTCACCGGCGAATCCGCCGACCTCATCCAGGCCGGCGGCGCTAACGCGCAGGCCGGAGCGGCGCTGCCCTCCATGGCCGGCAACGCCGACTTCGCCTCCGGTGAATCCGTCGCCGTCACCGGCCAAACCGGCACCACGAATCCCTTCGCTGGCGTCGACTTCGGCCGCATGCGCGACAGCGCCGAGCTGAATTCATCCCTCAGCGACAGCCCCGGCGGCAGGCCTGGTCCCGGCGGCATGGCGATCATGGTCGACGGCCCCGGCGGAGGCGGCGGTCGCGGAGGCCGTGGTGGCCGCGGCGGTGGTGGCGGCATCGGCCTCGGCAATTTCCGCAACTTCAAGTGGAATCAGCCGCACGGCGCGCTCTTCTGGAACGGCGGCAACAGCGCCCTCAACGCCGAGGACTTCGCTCTCCGCGGCCAGCCCATCACGCAGCCCGCCTACGCCTCCAACCGCTTCGGCGCGACCATCTTCACGCCACTCTATATTCCAAAGCTGCTCACCAACGACCAGAGCGACGTCATCTTCTTCACCCTCTCCGGCACACGCACCTCGACGCCCTTCGACCAGTACGCCACCGTGCCCACCGTCGCCGAGCGCTCCGGCGACTTCACCGGACTCGCCACGCCCGCCGGCGACCCGATCACCCTCTACGATCCGCACACCGGCCAGCCCTATGGACCCTGCACCAGCGGCCCCAACGCGAACAACCCCACCTCCCAGTGCATCCCGGCCAGCGAGATCCAGCCCCAGGCCACCGCGCTCC
>DATIEQ010000182.1:0-7721 GCA_035455665.1 Gammaproteobacteria bacterium
TACCGGCAAGCCCGGGCCCGTGACGCGTCGCATGCAAGAGCTCTTCTTCGGTTTGTTCAAGGGCACCACGCCGGACACACACGGCTGGCTCGAAGCGGTGGATTGAATGATGCTCACCGCCGGTGGAGGCACCTGATACCCCACCGCGGTCTATGTAATAAACTCTTGGGATCCCGGGTCAGATTTTGATGCGGTGCGAACCCCGTGCCGCCAACAACGCGAGGCAGCCATGATCTACAACGATATCCTCGGTACCGTCGGCCGCACTCCTGTGGTACGCCTGAACCGCATCCCCCCCAAGCACGTGGAGATCTACGCCAAGATCGAGGCCTTCAATCCCGCCTCCTCGGTCAAGGACCGTCTCGCGCTGGCCATCATCCTCGACGCGGAGCAGCGCGGCACCTTGAAACCCGGCCAGACCGTGATCGAAGCCACTTCCGGCAACACCGGTATCGCGCTCGCCATGGTGTGTGCCGCCAAGGGCTACCCCTTCGTGGCGGTGATGGCTGATAGCTTCTCCATCGAGCGCCGCAAGCTGATGCGCGCCTTCGGCGCCAAGGTGATCCTCACCCCGGCCGCCGAGCGCGGCAGCGGCATGGTGAAGAAGGCGGAGGAACTCGCCAAGAAACACGGCTGGTTCCTGGCGCGCCAGTTCGAGAACGAGGCGAACCCCGCCTACCATCGCAACACCACTGGCCCCGAGATCCTGCAGGATTTCGCCGGGCGGCGCCTCGATTACTTCGTCACTGGCTGGGGCACCGGCGGTACACTGACCGGCGTCGGCGAGATGTTGAAACTGGCGCGTCCCGGCATCAAGGTCATCGCTGCGGAACCCGCGGTGGCGTCGCTGCTCGCTGGCAAGCCGTTCTCACCCCACAAGATCCAGGGCTGGACGCCGGACTTCGTGCCGGCGGTGCTGAACCGTGCGGTGGCCGACACGATCCTGCCCATCGACGACATCCTGGCGCGGGACACGGCCCAGCGGCTCGCCAAGGAGGAAGGCATGCTGGTGGGTATCTCCGCCGGCGCGACCTTGGCGGCAGCCCTCAAGGCGGCCGAGACCGCGCCCAAGGGCTCGGTGCTGCTCGCCATGCTCCCCGACACGGCGGAACGCTATCTGTCGACGATACTCTTCGAGAACATCATCGAAGGGTCCGATGACGAATGGCTGGCCAAACAGTGATCAGCGCTTCCGCGCGAGGGTGAGTCCGTCCCCGACCGGGAGCATGGAGACGTCTACACGCTCGTCCTGCTGCAGGGTGGCGTTGAAACGCCGGATGGCCTCCGTGTCCTCGCTGCGATCCTTGGCGTCCAGCACCCGGCCGCTCCACAGCACGTTATCCACCAGCAACAGTCCGCCGGGACGCAGGAGCTGCAGGACCCGCTCGTAGTAGGCGGAGTAATTCGCCTTGTCCGCATCGATGAAGGCGAAGTCGTAGCGGCCAGCCTCGCCCGCTTTCAAGCGCAGTTCCAGCGTATCCAGCGCGGGCGCGAGCTTGAGCTCGATCTTGCGCTCCACGCCCGCCTCCTTCCAGTAGCGCCGGGCGACGGACGTGAACGCCTCGCTCAGGTCGCAGGCGAGCAGCCGGCCGTCCTCGGGCAGGGCGAGCGCCACGGCGAGGCTGCTGTAACCGGTGAACACACCCACCTCGATGCAACGGCGCGCGTCCATGAGCCTCACCAGGAGCTGCATGAACTGGCCTTGCTCCGGCGATATCTGCATGCGCGCTTCCGGGTGGCGTGCAGTCTCCTCGCGTAGCCGCGCGAGGAGCGGCGGCTCTCGCAGGGAAGCGCCCAACAGATAGGCGTACAAGTCGTCGCTCAGGGAAATGCTACGATTGGACATGCGTGCAACCAGTGCAAGGTTTTCACGGATGGTCCATTCTACCCGCCCCGCCCGCTTGCTTCTCCTGCTCTGCCTCGTGTTGGCCGGCACGGGCTCCGTCCCGGCCGCGGGCGCCGAGGGCAAGCATTTCCTGTGGCGCGTCAGCCAAGGCAACCAAGCACTGTACCTCCTGGGCTCGGTGCACGTGCTGCGTGCCGCCGATTACCCGTTGCCGGCGGCGATGGAGCAGGCGTTCAACGACGCGGACGTGCTGGTGGAGGAGATCGACCTCGCGCATTTCGACGCCGAGAGCGCGGCGCTCGAGATGCTGCAGGACGGGAGTTACCCGCAAGGCCAGTCCCTGCGCACTGCGCTGCCGGCGCCGGTCTACCAGAAGGTCGCGGAAGGTGCCCGCAAGCTCAGTCTGGACATGGCGCAGCTGGACCCGTTGCGTCCCTGGTTCGCCAGCATCAACATCGAGGAGACGCAGCTGCTCAAATCCGGCTTCGACCCCGCCGCGGGCGTGGACCAGCACTTCGCCGCCGAGGCCCGGGCACAGCACAAATCGCTCATCGGCCTCGAAGAACCCGCCTACCAGATCGGCCTCTTGGCGAAACTACCCGATGCGGTGCAGCAAGAGATGCTGCTGCAGTCCTTGAGTGAAGCGGCCTCGCTCGACGGCGAGCTTGAGTCGTTGATGAGCGCCTGGCGACGCGGCGATGGCGCAGCCTTGGAGGACATCCTCAAGCAGGATTTCGGCAGCTACCCGGAGGTGTACGAGCCCGTGCTGGCCGCGCGCAACCGCGCCTGGATACCGAAGCTCGAAGCCATGCTAAAAGCTAACCGGCGTTGCTTCGTGGTCGTGGGAGCGCTGCACCTCGTGGGCCCGGACGGTCTCTTGGTGCGCTTCCAGAAGGATGGCTATACAGTCGAGCAGCTGTAGAAATCCAAGGTGCGACCTTAGATCTCTATCATTTCGAAATCCTCTTTCCCCGCGCCGCAGTCCGGACAACGCCAGGTGAGAGGCACGTCCTCCCATTTGGTGCCGGGAGCGACGCCGCTCTCCGGGTGGCCCTTGGCCTCCTCGTAGACGAAACCGCAGATGACGCACATATAGGCCTTCATACCGTGGTCGTGCCGTGGTGGAGCGGAAAGGGCGCTTATTTTCGCATGCCCGCGCCGTGAGCGGAACCGCCCGGAGTAAAATCCGTGCCATGCAGAACGCTACCGTTCCACCCGTGGTGCTCATCATCGCCGGCAACGATCCCAGCGGAGGCGCGGGTCTCGCCGCCGACATCCAGGCCGTCACCGCCCAGGGCGCGCATCCCGCGCCGGTGGTCGCAGCGATCACGGTACAGGACAGCGCCGACGTGGCCGCCGTCGAAGCGATCTCGGCGTCACGGGTGACGGAGCAAGCGCGAACCGTGCTTGCCGACCTGCCCGTCAAGGCGGTGAAGCTCGGTCTCCTCGGTAGCGCGGCGGTGGGCAAGGCGGTCGCGGCACTGCTGCGCGAACACCCTGGACTCCCCGTCGTGGTGGACCCGGTACTCGCCGCCGGCGGCGGCAGAGCGCTCGCGGATGAAGCCCTCTACCATGTCTACAGGCGGGAACTCCTCCCCCTTGCCACGGTGGCCACGCCGAATGGGTCAGAAGCCCGGCGGCTCACGACGGGCAGTACCGGCCCCGCGGGCACCATGCTCCTCGAGTTGGGTGCAGTCCACGTGCTCGTGACCGGCGGTGACGAGGACACGCCTCAGGTGGTAAACACGCTCTTCAGCCGCGGGGGCGGCCGCAAAGATTTCACCTGGCCACGCCTGCCGGGCCGCTATCACGGTTCCGGCTGCACTCTCGCTTCAGCCCTGGCGGCGCTCCTCGCCCACGGCCGGCCCGTGGAGGACGCTGTGCAAGAGGCCCAGCGCTACACCTGGAGCACACTCGAAGCCGCCTGGCGGCTCGGCCGTGGCCAGCTCATCCCCAACCGCGCTGTCCGCCCATGACCGCTCTCGGCGGTGCGCTCTTCGGTCTCTACGCCATCACCGACCCGGCTCTCACCCCGGGCGGCCGGCTGCTCACCGCGGTGGAAGCAGCCATCCGCGGCGGTGCGCGGCTGGTGCAATACCGGGATAAGTCCGCGGACCGTGAACGGCGCCGGCAGGAGGCGGAGGCAATCCTCGAACTCTGCCGCGGCCACGGCGTGCCGCTCATCATCAACGATGACCTGGAGCTTGCCGCCGCCTTGGGCGCGGACGGCATACACCTGGGTCGGGAGGACGTGCCGCTGGACGCTGCGCGGGTGGCGCTCGGACCCCGCGCGCTCATCGGTGTGTCCTGCTATGACTCCCTGCCCCGCGCCGTGGCCGCCGCTCACGCGGGCGCGGACTACGTTGCGTTCGGGAGCTTCTACCCATCGCTCACCAAACCCGGCGCTGTGCGGGCGCCCGTGGAGCTCCTTGCCCAGGCTCGGCGCGAGCTTAGCGTACCGCTCTGTGCCATCGGCGGCATCACGCCGGCAAACGGCGGCGCGCTGCTCGCGGCGGGTGCGGACATGCTGGCGGTCATCCACGGGCTTTTCGCTGTAAGAGACATCACGGCTGCGGCAGGCGCCTATGCGGGTCTTTTTTCCAGCGCGGCAGCGCTTAAGCGGGACCGATGAATACGGCGACGGCGCTGTAATTGTCCTGACTGGGATGGGCGGCCGCCGCGACGCGGGCAGCGAGATCCCGGAGGAATACCCCGGGGTCCGCAGCCGCCGTCGCCGCTTCCACCAATTCCCCGTCGGTGAAGTTCTCCCACAGGCCGTCGCTGCATAACAGGAACCGGTCTCCGGGCGCGGGCGGCCGGCCGAGGCGGCGGGACGCGGTAAGGAGCGGGTTTTGTCCGCCCAGGCAACTCACCAGTCGCGAGCGGTCGGGATGGGAGGAGATATCCGCATCAGTGATCTCGCCCGCCGTCACCAGCAACTGGGCGGCGCTATGGTCACGGGTGCGCCAGACGAGCTCTCCGTCACGGAAATGATAGAGCCGCGAGTCACCGCAGTGAGCCCAGGCGGCGTCGCCTTCCTTGACCCCGAGCAGCACCAGGGTGCTGCGCATGTCCGCGAAGCCGGCACCGCCCTTCTGTCCCGCACGTACTGCGACATGCGCCTCACTCACTGCCTGCTTTAACAGGTCCTCGAGGTGCGTGCGTGAAAGATGGGTAGCGGCGGCGAGGCCCGAGTCCACCGCGAGGGTCGCCGCCCGCGCGCCGCCCTCATGCCCGCCCAAGCCATCCGCCACGGCCCAGAAGGCGGCCTCACGAGTCTGCCGTTGCCCGAGGCGGTCTTCGTTGTAAGGTCGCGCACCGGCCGCGCTGAAGACAGCGCTTTCGGCGCGCAAGCTTCCCAGCGTGAAGGGCGGGAACGCTGCCGGCGTCCCGCCGTGTAAATGTTCGGAGTCGGATGCGCTCAAGGTTTGAATTCGATCCGGGTGCGGATGCGCTTGCGTTCGCGTGCACCGTTCAGGGTGGCGGGCTTGTATAACCAGTCGTGCACGGCATGGGTCGCCGCCCGGTCGAACACGCCTTTCGGCTGCGAACCCAGGATCTCGATATCGGTCACGCTGCCGTCGACGTTCACGGTGAACTCCAGCTCCACCCAACCGCGCGCGCCACCCTTCACGTCCGACGGGTACTTCGGCGCCGGCGTGTAGAGCGGTTGTGGCAGCGTCTCGCCCGCCGCGGCGACCTGTTTGGCGCTTTTCGGCGCTTTGCGGGCTGCAGCTTTCAGCGGAGTGCGCTCCGCCTCGCTGCCGGACGCGTGAGGCACCTTCGCCTCGGTCTTGGGCCGCGTCGCGAGGCTCTCGGCTTTCTGCAAGCGAGCGAGCGCCTCCTGGGCATCAGCGCGGTGTTCGCACTGGCGGCAGGAATCGAGGTACTGCTGGTAGGCGGCGGCGGTGTTCGCCGCCGCGGCGGTGTCATAGAGCTTCTGCTCGGCGCTCACCCGCCCTCCGAAGGACCAGATGGCGCCTGCGATCGCCAGGACCACGAAGCCGCTCAAGGCGATGCGCACGCTGCGCGGTTCCCGCAGGTGCTGGCCGATCCTCGAGGTGAGGGTCGTGTGCGTGGATGTGAGCGGGGCCGGCATGGGGGTGAACCGCTCCCGCAGACGCCGCAGGAAAGCGGCGAACTTCTGCGCGCCGCCGCGATCCACGCTCGCCGGGTTCACACTGGTCGCTTCCAGCGCACCCGGGGTGAGCAGGTCGGTGTTCGCGCGGGTGCGGGCGCTGGTCAGGTCCGAGGCGATGGACGACGGCAGGCTCATGTACGGGTCCGCCGAGATGGTCGGTGCCGAGAGCACGCCGTGCTTGAGCTCCGGCACCTCATCCAGGCTCTCCGGCAACTCGACGATCTGCGGCGGCACCGGCGATTCCCGCAGGTGTTCGCGGAAATCGTGGGCGCTCTGGGGCCGGTCCTTCACCCGGAACTGCAGCGCCCAATCCACGCTGGCGAGCAGTTCCCCCGAATAGCGCCCCGCGCCCTCCGAGAGCGAGGTCACGTAGGGGTCCGGCGCCCCGTCGCTGATGAGAGCGCTGCGGCGGGCGGCGTCCGCCGGAGCATGGCCGAACATGCAGTAATAGAGGCTCGCCCCTACCGCGTACAAGTCGCTCCACGCACCCTGCCGCCCATCGCTGGAATATTGTTCGATGGGCGCGTAGCCCGGCGTCACCAGCGAGGTGAGGTTGCGGCTGTGCGCGCCGATCGCCTGGCGTACGGCACCGAAATCGATGAGCATGGGGCCGCCATAGGCGCGCACATAGATGTTGCTCGGCTTGATGTCGCGATGCACCAGCTGCAACCGGTGCAGGGCTTCGAGTCCATCCAAGACCGGCAGGAAGAGGCCAAGCAGCCGGCCCTCGTCGAGGGTGGGCCCGAAGCGCTTCAGGTATTGGGAGAGCGTCATGCCCGGCTCGAAGTCCATCACCATGTAGGCGGTGCCGTTCGCTTCGAGCAGGCGCGATACCCGCACGATGTTGGGATGCTTGAAGCGCGCCAGCGCGCGGGCCTCCTCCTTGAAACGATCGAGGCCCCAGCGGTAGGAGTCCGCGTCGAAATCGGATTTGGGGATCACCGCAGAATCCGCGCCACGCACCGCGAACTCCTGCGGCAGGAATTCCTTGATGGCCACGAGCGAATTGAGGTTGGTGTCCTGGGCGAGGTACGTCAGCCCGAAGCCGCCATGTCCCAGCAGCCGGCCGATCAGGTATTCCTGGAGCCTATGGCCGATCGCCAAGGCGCTGACGTGTGTGGACACCAAGGACCCCCTCAAGGAATTCGAGCAAGCCTGCGATACCGCCCTGTTGCCGTCGAAGCAGCCGCCGGGACTGCCGCGGGCGTTATGTCATTATAAACCGGCGCGGGGCTCAGGCCGGATGCCATAAGCCTTCGTTACAGCGTGCCCTATGCTCCGCTCCGGTAACATACGCAGCCGCGTCCTCCAAACTTCCGAGGCTTGCCCTTGTCCAACCCGCTCTTCGACGAGGCCTTGCGCTACATCCCCGGCGGCGTGAACTCGCCGGTCCGCGCCTTCAAGGGTGTCGGCGGCGAACCGCTCTTCATCCGCCGCGCCGAGGGTGCCTATGTATACGACAGCGACGGGCGACGTTACATCGACTACGTCGGATCCTGGGGCCCGATGATCGCGGGCCATGCCCACCCGCGTGTCGTGGCCGCGGTGCAGGCTGCCGCTGCGGATGGCCTGTCTTTCGGCGCGCCTACCGAAATAGAGACGAAGCTCGCGCGCCGCCTCTGCTCTCTCATGCCGTCCCTCGAGCTCGTGCGCATGGTGAATTCGGGGACGGAAGCCGCCATGAGCGCCATCCGCCTGGCGCGCGGATTCACCGGTCGCGACCTGATCGTGAAG
>DATIEQ010000183.1:0-2646 GCA_035455665.1 Gammaproteobacteria bacterium
ATGCGGAATACCTGGCCGGTATGGGCGGCGCCAGCCGCCACCTGGCTCGGCGTGAAGTAGTAGAGAAGGTTCTGACGAAAGGCCTTGAGCCCGAGCGCGGTGGCGACGCTCGCGCCGACGATCAGTACCGCAACCGTGACGAAGCGCTTGTGCCGGGGCGTCATGGCTTCTCCACGTCCGCAGTACGGCCGCGCAGTTCGCCGAGCTGCTTACGCAGGCGGCGCAGAGGCAGGACGGCATTGGCGATCATCACCAGAGCCGCGAGGCCGTAGGCGGGCCAGACGTAGACGGCATAGCCGCCCATGTGGAGGAAGTCTTGCAGTGAGTTCATGTCTGCTTCACCAGTTCAGTTATCCAGGCTGCACCCCGTTCCCGCTCGAGCAGCTCCACCTGGATGCGTTTCAACAAGCAGGCCCCGAAATAGGACGTGAAGCCGGCGATCATGATGAGTAAGGGGATGAGCATGCTGGGGGCGATATCCGAACCGCGGCCCACGAAGACCGTCGAGCCCTGATGCAAGGTGTTCCACCATACCACCGAGTAATGGATGATGGGCAGGTTCACGATCCCCACCATCGCCAGCACCGATGCCGCCCGGTCACCCGTGCGCCGGTCTTCGAAGGCGCGGCCGAGCGCCATGAAACCGAAGTATAGGAACAGCAGGATCAGCTGCGAGGTGAGGCGCGCGTCCCAGACCCAGAAGGTTCCCCAGGTGGGCTTGCCCCACAAGGAACCGGTGACGAGCGCCAGGAACGTGAACGACGCACCCAAGGGCGCCGCAGCCGCGGCGACGGTGTGGGCGAGTTTCATCCGCCACCAATAGCCCATGGCGGAGGCCACCGCCACCAGGCTGTACGCCGACATGGACAGCCAGGCGCTCGGCACATGTATATAGATGATGCGGAAACTGTCCCCCTGCTGGTAATCGGGCGGCGCCAGCCACAGTCCGCCGTAGAGGCCGGCGGCGATGCAGGCCGCGGCGAGCCCCGCGAACCAGGGAGCGAAGAGACCCGCCAGCCGGTAGACGTGCGGCGGCGAGGCGAGACGGTGGAACCAGGTGAACGCGGCCATCAGGACTCCAGGCTGACGCGTATCCCGCCGGCGATGGCGAAAGGCGCGAGGGTGAGTGCGAGCGCGAGCATCGCGCCCAGGAGATAGAGCCCGCCGGCCGGATCCGCGCCATCGGCAGCGAGCGCCACGGCGCGGGCGCCGAAGATGAGCACCGGCACTGCGAGCGGCAGCACCAGGATCGGCAACAGCATACCGCTCTGACGCAGGCTTACCGTGAGCGCGGCCCCCACCGCTCCGAGCAGGCTCAAGATCGGCGTGCCGAGCAGCAGGCTCGCGATCAAGGCCGGCATCCCGGAGGCCGGATATCCCAAGAGCAGGGCCATGAGCGGCGCCATGATCACCAAGGGCAGGCCTGTCACCAGCCAATGAGCCGCCACCCGTGCGAGGGCCAGGAGCTCGAGTGGTGCTGCACTGAGCGCGAGCTGCTCCAGGGACCCGTCCTCATAGTCGCTCCTGAAGAGGCTGTCCTGTCCCAGGAGCGAGGCCAGTAGTGCCGCCACCCATACCACGCCCGGCGCCACCGTCCGCAACATGTCGGGCTGGGGCGAGAGGCCGAGGGGAAAGAGCACCGTCACCAAGAGGAAGAACATGAGCGGCGTCGCGAGTTCCCCGCGCCGGCGGTAGGCGAGCCTGAGATCCCGGTTAAGGAGAGCCAGGGTCTCCTTCACGGCGCTGCTCCCAGCTCGAGCGCCCGCAGACCGGTTACCGGCAGGGCCTGATGGGAGGCGAAGACCAAGAGCCCACCCCGCTTGAGGTGCGCTTCCACCAGGGTGGTCACCAGGGCAACGCCATCCCGGTCCAGGCTGGTGAGGGGTTCATCCAGGAACCAGAGCGGCGCCCGGGTCAGGAGCAGTCGTGCGAGCGCTGCCCTGCGTCTTTGCCCCATGGATAGAAGACCGCAAGGCCGCTCGGCCATCTCTGCGAGTCCCAGCTTGGCCAAGACTTCGTCCGCAGTTATTTCTGAAGAAACTGAAGCAATAGACTGATAGAAAACGATATTTTCACGTGTAGAGAGGTGGGCTTTCAGGCCGTTCTGATGGGCGAGATAGCACAGGGCGCTGGGATAGTCCGCCGCGCGGCGGATCGGTACCTCGTTCCAGCGGATCTCCCCCTCGTCCAGGCGGCCGAGGCCGGTGAGCGTCCGCATCAGGCTCGTCTTGCCGGAGCCATTGGGACCGGTGAGCTGCAGCGCCTCCCCGGCACCCAGGCTGAAATCCAGGCTATGGCAGAGGCGGCGCTGGCCGCGCCACAGTCCCAGGGCATGGGTGGAAAGACGCGGGGTCATAGGTGTTGGTGCCCGGGGCCGGACTCGAACCGGCACGGCCGTTGCCGGCCAACGGATTTTAAGTCCGTTGCGTCTACCAAATTCCGCCACCCAGGCAGGCAGGGAGCCCCCGACGACGCGGCGGGCCCCACGACGGTATCACGGCATTCATGGAGGCTAGGGTCGGAATCGAACCGGCGTACACGGCTTTGCAGGCCGCTGCATGACCACTCTGCCACCTAGCCCACCCGAAAAAGCGTGAAAACCCGCGGAATCTACCACATCGAGGGGGTAATTCCGACTTTAAACCG
>DATIEQ010000184.1:0-6232 GCA_035455665.1 Gammaproteobacteria bacterium
CTTCGGGCGCTACGCGAAATACCGCCGCCTGGTGCAGAGGGCCCTCGCCTGTACCACGGCCATCGCCGCCCAGACGGAGGCGGATGCGGCCCGCTTCCAGGCCCTGGGGGCCGAGAGCGCGCGGCTTTCGGTGATGGGCAACCTCAAGTTCGACATCCAGGTGACCGAGGAACTGCTCGCGGCCGGCCGCACGCTGCGCGCCAAGCTCTTCGGCGACAATGCCGTGTGGGTGGCGGGCAGCACCCGTGAAGGGGAAGAGCCCATCCTGCTCGAAGCGTTCCGCAAGCTGCTGGAGAAGGAGCCCAAGACGGTGCTGGTGCTGGCGCCGCGCCACCCGGAGCGTGCCAACGCCGTGGCAGATGCAGTCACCGAAGCCGGTTTCACCTTCCGGCGACGCAGCAACGGCGACACGCCGCTCAGGGCCGGCGAGGTGTTGCTGGTGGACCTCCTCGGGCAGCTGATGCGGTTCTACGCCGCCGGCGATCTCGCCTTCGTGGGCGGGACGCTGGTGCCGGTCGGCGGCCACAACCTGCTCGAAGCGGCGGCCTTGGGGTTGCCGGTGCTCGCGGGGCCGCACCTCTCGAACGTAGAGGACGTGGCAGAGATGATGCGCGAGGCGGGCGTGCTCACCCCCGTGCGCGATGCGGATTCGCTGGCCGCCGCCGCCGTCTGGCTGCTGCATGACACCGCCACCCGCAAGAGCTTGGGCGAGGTCGCCCGGGGCAAGGTGGCGGCGAACCGTGGGGCGCTGGATCGGGCGTTCGCCCTCATCGAAAATCGCCTGGGTCGCCGCTGATAAGAGAATGCCCGGCTTCTTGCCGCTGCGCTTCCTGCTTCGCGAGCAAGCCCAGCCCATACATCCATGTACGGGCGCTCGCAGCGATGCTGCGAGCCCGGGCGTATCGTCTCTGTTTCCCTCGTTCCCTTAGCCTCGCGGCGGTGTAGCCGCTGGAGGCGTCGCGGTGCTCGCCGCCGGTGCGCTCACGGCAGTAGGCGCGGCTGCGGGAGTGGCGGCGGAGCCGGTGCTATCCGTCTGCGGCGCGTTCGTCTGCAAGATGGTGTTCATCTGCTTCACGTCCGTGTCCGTCAGGATGCCGGCCGATTGCTTGAGCTGCAGCACACTCTTCAGATAGGTGTAACGCGCGTTGGCGAAACCGGTCTGCGCCTTGACCAGGTTCTGGCGTGCCGTGAGCACGTCCACGATGGTGCGGGTGCCCACCTGCATGCCGGTCTCGGTGGCGTCCATGGAGGTCTCGTTGGACTTCACCGACTGGCGCAGGGCCTGCACCTGGGAGATGCCGGTGAGCACGCCGAGGAAGGAGGTGCGCGCCTGCTGCTCCGTCTGGCGGGTCGCGAGCTTCACCTGGGCCATGGCGGCGTCGTACTGGCGCTGCGCCTGGCTCACCTGCGCCCAGGTCCCGCCGCCGGAGAAGATCGGCCAGGAGAGCTGCAGGAGCGCGGTGTTGCCCTTGATGTCGCTCAGGCTGGTGATGTCCGCACCGCCGGAGAGGGAGTTCGCCTGGGTGTCGGTGTTCTTGGTGTGGTTGAGCACCAAGTCCAGCGTCGGCATATTGGCGGCGCGCTTCACGCCGATGTTGGCGTCGGCCGCGTCGGCCGCGGACTGTGCGGCGAGCAGGTTCGGGTTCTGCTTCAGGGCCTGGTCCACCCACTGCTGGGCGGTCGCCGGCTCGGGGTTGCGCAGCGGCATGTCCGGCACCGGTTCGACGAGGTCGCCGGCGGGCTCGCCGGTGATGGCGCGCAGGCCCTCCTCCGCGTTGGTGACCTGCTGCTGGGCGGCGATCTCGTCCGCCACCGACTGGTCGAAGGCCGCCTGGGCCTCCTGCACGTCGGTGATGGCGCTCATGCCCACCTCGTATTTCTCCTTGGCCTGCTCCAGCTGTTTCTCGTTCGCTTGCTTGGCGGCATGGTCCGCGGCCAGCGTGTCCCGGGCGTTGAGCACGTCGAAGTAGGCGGCGGCGACCCGCACGATGAGGTCCTGCTGGGCGGCGGTGTACTGGGCCTCCGCCTGGGCGGCGCTGGCGTCCGCCTGCTCGATGTTGTGCCAGGCGGCCCAGTCGAAGAGGGGCTGGGTCAGCTGGGCACTCCAGGTGGTGTTGTAGTCGCGCGAGGCGACATCGGCCTCGACGTAGGAGTTGGTCGCCGGGTTGAAGGTCAGCGGGACCTGGCCGCTCGAATGATTGACCTTGCGCGATCCGTTCAGGACCACGTTCGGCAGGTAGCCGGCCCGGGCGATGGGCTTGTTCTCCACCGCCGCCTCGTAGTTGGCTGTGGCGGTGAGGAAGGTGGGGTCGTTCTGTACGGCCTTCTGGTAGATATCCCAGAGGTCGGCGGCCTGAGCCTGGGCGGGGCCCGCTAGGGCCGCGCTGATCATGAGGGCGAGGGTGGTCTTACGCATGGTTCCCTTCCGTTGCATGAGGGGCGGGGTATGTGTTGTAGTCAAATATAACACTATATCTGTGCCCTGACAAGGGCTGGTACCAGGGGGGTAGGGCCTTCAATAGCGGGGGAGGCTTGTGTCCTCGCCGGCCCAGGCGTCGATACCCCCGGCGGCATTGGCCACCTGCCGGAAGCCGCGGGACTGGAGGAAATCCGCCACCCGCTGGCTGCGTGAGCCGTGATGACACATGACCACATAAGTGCGGTCCGGGTTCAATTCTTCAAGCCGGGCAGGGATGTCCCCCATCGGGATATGCAGCGCGCCCGGCACGTGCACCAGGGCGTACTCCCAAGGCTCCCGCACGTCCAGGATCACGCCCTGTGCGCCCGCTGCTTGCAGCAGGCGCCGGGCCTCCGCGGGCGCGAGCTCGGGGACGGCCGCCATGGCCTCAGAATTGGAAAGAGCGAGGGGCAGGGGCGTTCTGCAGCGCCGGCAGGTCGGTCTCGAACAGGCTCTCCCGCGACCAGGCGTCCTCGGCCACGCGGGTCACGAGCAGCGCCTCCATCACGGGCGAGCGGCCCACGATGACGAACAGGCGGCCGCCGACCTGGAGATGCTCCTGATAGACCCTGTCGTAGACGGGCAGGGAGCCGGTCACGGCGATGACGTCGAAGCGCTGCAGACCCTCAAGCTGGGTGCCGTCGCGGGTCTCGAGCTTCACGTTGCGCAACCCCAAGCCGTTCAGCGTGCGGCCCGCAGCGGCGGTGAAATCCGGATGGATCTCCAGGGACAGCACCTCGCCCGCGAGCTTCGAGAGGCAGGCGGCGAGGAAACCACTGCCGGTGCCCACCTCGAGCGCGCTCTCGCTGCTCTGGGGGTTCAAGGCCTGCAGCACGCGGCCTTCCAGCTTGGGGGTCATCATCACTTCGCCGTGGCCCAGCGGGATGTTGGTGTCCGCGTAGGCGAGGTTGCGCAGGCGCGGCGGCACGAACTGCTCCCGTGGCAGGTTCTCGAGCACCGTGAGCACACGGAGATCCAGCACATCCCAGGCACGCACCTGTTGCTGGACCATCTGATTGCGGGCGGACTGCATATCCATGGGAATTTCCGCGGGAAAAACCTCGTCGAGGGGTGCAAAGGTTAAGCGCTTTGGGAGGCCTTGGCAAGGCGGAATCGTCACGCGGCGGGGCTTACAAATGTCAGGAGGAGCGCCGAAACGGCGGGTATATACTAGCGGCGCGCGCACGAGCGCGCAGAAGCTGGGGGTGCCCTGACAACAGGGGCTGAGAACACACCCTTGGAACCTGGTCCGGTCGTCCGGACGGTCACCGGACAGAAAGCCGGTCACCGCCCGGACAGTAGCGGCGAGGGAATGCTTCGCGGCCTCTCCCATGACCGCCATGTATTCCCCCGCCTCGCGAGGTTGGAAGCATGAGCGCCGTCCCCGAAGAATTCGTCCGCCGCACCGCCGCCCTGGCCGAGGAAGCCACGCGGCCCTTCGCCCATTCCCGCAAACGCTACGTGCCCGGCAGCCGCGCCGACCTGCGCGTCCCCATGCGCGAGATCGCCCTCACCGACACGCCGGCCATGTTCGGCGCCGAGAAGAACCCGTCGTTCTGCGTGTACGACACCTCGGGTCCCTACACCGATCCCACGGCGACGATCGATCTCCTGAGAGGCTTGGCCCCGCTGCGGGCCGGCTGGATCGAGGAGCGCGGCGACAGCGAGGCGCTGGCGCGGCCCACGTCCGAATTCATGCGCCGCCGCGAGCAGGATCCGGCGCTCGCCCACATGCGTTTCGAGCGGCGGCGGCCGGTGCGCCGCGCCAAGTCCGGTGCGAACGTGAGCCAGATGCATTACGCCAAGAAAGGCATCGTCACGCCCGAGATGGAGTTCATCGCAGTCCGTGAGAACGGCCTCCGCGAGAAACTCGCGAAGGCGGGGGCTCGAACCAGCGCATCTTTCCGCCATCGTGGCGAAGGATTTGGCGCGCGTCAGCCTGAATTCATCACGCCGGAGTTCGTGCGCGACGAGGTGGCGCGGGGCCGCGCCATCATCCCCTGCAACATCAACCATCCCGAGAGCGAGCCGATGATCATCGGCCGCAACTTCCTGGTGAAGATCAACGCCAACATCGGCAACTCCGCCGTCACCTCCGGCATCGCCGAGGAAGTGGAGAAGCTCGTGTGGGCCACCCGCTGGGGCGCGGACACGCTCATGGACCTGTCCACCGGCAAGCAGATCCACGAGACCCGCGAGTGGATCGTGCGCAACGCGCCCATCCCCATCGGCACCGTGCCCATCTACCAGGCCCTGGAGAAAGTGGACGGCAAGGCGGAGGAGCTCAACTGGGAGATCTTCCGGGACACGCTCATCGAGCAGGCGGAGCAGGGGGTGGATTACTTCACCATCCACGCGGGCGTTAGGCTCGCCTACGTGCCGCTCACGGCCAAGCGGGTCACGGGCATCGTCTCCCGCGGCGGCTCCATCCTGGCGAAATGGTGCCTCTCGCACCACAAAGAGAACTTCCTCTACACCCACTTCGAGGATATCTGCGAGATCATGCAGGCCTACGACGTGGCTTTCTCCCTCGGCGACGGCTTGAGGCCCGGCTGCATCGCTGATGCGAACGATGAGGCGCAGTTCGCGGAGCTGGATACCCTCGGGGAACTGACCCAGATCGCCTGGAAGCACGACGTGCAGACCATGATCGAGGGTCCGGGGCACGTACCCATGCAGCTCATCAAGGAGAACATGGACCGGCAGCTCAAGGTCTGCGGCGAGGCGCCGTTCTACACCTTGGGGCCCCTCACCACCGACATCGCGCCGGGCTACGATCACATCACGAGCGCCATCGGCGCCGCCATGATCGGCTGGTACGGCACCGCCATGCTCTGCTACGTGACGCCGAAGGAGCACCTGGGGTTGCCGGACCGGCAGGACGTGAGGGACGGCATCATCGCCTACAAGATCGCCGCCCACGCGGCGGACCTCGCCAAGGGCCATCCTGCCGCCCAGGCCCGGGACAACGCTCTCTCCAAGGCGCGCTTCGAGTTCCGCTGGGAAGACCAGTTCAACCTGGGGCTGGATCCCGAGAAGGCCAAGGAGTTCCATGACGAGACGCTGCCGAAGGAAGCCGCCAAGCTCGCACATTTCTGCTCCATGTGCGGACCCCATTTCTGCTCCATGAAGATCACCCAGGATGTGCGGGAGTATGCGGAGCACGGGATGGCCGAGAAGTCGAAGGAGTTTCGGGAGTTAGGTGGCGAACTCTATAAGCAGGAGTAAGTGGGTTTACCGGCATTTCGAATCGGCATTCTGGTCTAGTCGTTTTGTCGTTTTTGGCCCTGTCTTGGGTCTCGATGTGCGGGGATAATATGGCGCCAAGCTGAAGCCTTTGGCTCATCCGCGAGGTCCCCATGCGCATCGATCTCAGCCACACCGTCGAGCACGGCATGATCACCTACAAGGGTCTGCCGGCGCCCATCATCTGCGACTTCCTCTCCCGCGAAGCCTCCAAGAAGAAATACGCGGAAGGCACCACCTTCCAGATGGGCAAGATCGAGATGATCGCCAACACCGGCACCTACGTGGACGCGCCCTTCCACAGGTATGAGCACGGCAAGGACCTCTCGGAGTTGCCCCTGGAATCCCTGGTGGACCTGGAAGGCATCGTGTTCCGGGCGAAGCCGGAGCAGAAAGCAATCGGGCCGGAGCTGTTCGGCAAGACGGCGGTGAAAGGCAAGGCGGTGCTGGTGCATACGAGCTGGGCCAAGCACTGGCGCACGGACCAATACTTCGAGGGCCATCCTCACCTCACGGAAGCGGCGGGTC
>DATIEQ010000185.1:0-3632 GCA_035455665.1 Gammaproteobacteria bacterium
GACGTGAGCTTCCTGCCCGCCCTGTTGCGCCGCCGGCTCGACCGCCACGGGCGCATGGCCCTGCACACCGCCTGGTCCTGCCTGGAGGGGATCCCGTCGGTGCAATTCGTCTTCGCCTCCCGCCACGGCGACCTGGATCGCACGCTGGAGCTCCTGACGGGGCTCGCGAGCCAGGAGACGCTGTCCCCCACGGTGTTCAGCCTGTCGGTGCACAACAGTGCCGCCGGGCTCCTGTCCATCGCGCGCGGCGACCGCGGCGCGGCCACCGCCATGTCGGCCGGTCCGGACACCCTCGGCATGGGACTGCTCGAAGGCGCGAGCCTGATCGCGGAAGGCGCCGAGCGCGTGCTGGTGTGCTATGCGGACGACGCGGTGCCGGCGGCGTTCCAGCCCTACGTAGCCGAACACAGCGCGTATCAGCCGTTCTCCATCTCGCTCTTGCTCACGCCGCCGGCGGACGCAGCCCTGCAATGCCGGCTGGTGCGCGAGACGGCGGCTCCGGCACAGGCGCCGGAAGCCGCGCTGATGCATTTCCTGGTGGAGGAGACCGCGGCCGAGGTCATCGGCGTGGACCAGCCCTGGCGGCTGGAGCGGGGGACCGATGCTGCTTAGGCTCGACCGCTGGTGGCGCGCGTTCGGCACCGGGCTCTGCTTCGCGGTGTACGGCACCCTGAGCTTCCTCTTCAGCCTGACGGTGCTGCCGGTCTTGATCTGGTGGCCGGGCAGCGCCGCGGCGCGCGAACGCCGCATCCGCCTCCTGGTGAGCTGGTCCTTCCGCACCCTGCTCGGCGGCATCGCCCTCCTGGGGCTCGGCCGTGTCGAGGTGCAGGGCCGCGAATGGCTGGCACAGGCCCAGGGCAAGCTCGTGATCGCTACCCATCCCATGTACCTGGACGTGGTGGCGCTGCTGATGCTGATGCCGTTCGCCGACTGCGTGGTGAAGAGCGCGATGCTGAGCAACCCGTATTACCGGCGCTTCACCAAGGCCGCGGGCTACATCAGCAACGCCGGTTCGGCGGCCCTGATGGACGCCTGCGTCGCGTCGCTCAACCGCGGCCGCACCCTGGTGCTGTTCCCGGAGGGCACGCGCTCCGTGCCGGGCGAGCCGATGCGCTTCCGGCGCGGGGCGGCGCAGGCGGCGATCCGCAGCGGCTGCGAGATCCTGCCGGTGCTGATCCACTGCTCGCCGCCGGCGCTCCTCAAGGACACCCACTGGTACCAGGTGCCGGACCGGTCCTGGCGCTTGCTGGTAAAATTCTATCCACCGCAGAGCCTGGCCGCCTTCGGTATTCCCCAGGGCCTGCCGCCCGGCGTCGCGGCGCGCCGCCTGACCCGGGCCCTGGAAGATTTCTTCAAACAGCAAATCGTGAACCATGAACTCAATGATCGAAGAACTGAAGAGCTTCATCATCGCCTCGCTTGACCTCGAGGACATCGGGCCCGCCGACATCGACGCGGCGGCACCGCTGTTCGGCGAGGGCCTGGGGCTGGATTCCATCGACGCCCTCGAGCTCGGCGTCGCCATCCAGAAGAAGTACCACGTCAAGCTGGATGCGACCTCGGCGGACACGCGCCAGCACTTCCATTCGGTCGAGAGCCTCGCCAAGTTCATCGAATCCCAGCGCCCGGCCTGAGACTCCAGCACATGCAGACGACGTCAACCCCGCAGGGGCGCCCGCCTGTCCGCGCCGCCGGCGGGCGATGACATGCGGCCCCACGCCTTGAACCCGGCGTCCGATCGCCGCGTGCTCGCCTGGGGCGAGGACGGCGCCCTGCAGCGCGCCGAGTTCTGGCGTCGCGTCAACGGGCTCGCCGCCGCCGTCGCCCGGCATCCGGCGCGGCGCTGGGCGCTCGTCTGCGAGGACAGCGGCTGGTTCGCCGCGGGTTTCTTCGCGCTCGGCTGCAACGGGCGCACGATCGTGCTGCCGCCGGCCCCGCAGGCGGGGAGCCTCGAGGCCGCCGGCGCCGAGGTCGACGCCGTGCTGACCGACCGGCCCGGACAATTCTCCGGTCTCGAGGTACTGCCGGCGACCGCGTTCTCCGCGGACGTCTCCGCCGCGGAGCGCCTGCCGGATGACGCGCTGCGCGTGGAGTTCTACACCTCCGGCTCCACCGGCAAGCCGAAGTGCGTGCCCAAGGCCTATGCGCAGCTGCGCCTCGAGGTGGAGGCGCTGGAACGCGAGTGGGGTACAGAGCTCGGCGACGCGGTGGTGGTGGGCACGGTGCCCCATTACCACCTCTATGGTCTCCTGTTCCGCATCCTCTGGCCCATCCTCTCGGGCCGCGCCTTCATGACCGGCATCTGCCTGCAGCCCGTCGTCTTGCGCGCGGCCGCCGCGCGCGGCCGCTCGATCATCGTCAGCAGCCCAGCCTTCCTGAGCCGCATCAGCGACTATGCCGCGCTGCCCCCGGCCGAGCAGGTGGCGGCGGTCTTCAGCTCCGGCGCGCCGCTGCCCGATGCCGCGGCCGAGAAGCTGGCGAAGGACTGGGGCCGCGCGGCCATCGAGGTCTACGGCAGCACCGAGACGGGCGGCATCGCCTGGCGCGCCTGGTCCGGCGCCGCGGAGCGCAGCTGGTGGCGCCCCATCCAGGGTGTCGCGACGGAACTGCGCGAGAGCGAGGCCGGCCCGATGCTGTGGGTGCGCTCCGGCTGCACCTGGCAGGGCGAGTGGATGGCGACCGGCGATCTCGCCTGGGACCGGGACGACGGCCGCTTCGCGCTACGAGGCCGCGGCGACGACGTGGTGAAATTCGAGGACAAGCGCGTCTCGCTCGGTGAGATGCGCGCGCGCCTCCTGCTCCACGAGTGGGTGCAGGATGCGCGCCTCGTGCTGCTGCCGGGACGGCGCAGCTTGATCGGCGCCGTGGTGGTGCTCAACCCGGCAGGGCGCACGGCTCTGGAAGGCTCCAGCCGGCGCGCGGTGCGCGACGCGCTGCGGGCCTGGCTGCGCGCGGGCTACGAGGCGCTCCTGATCCCGCGCAAATGGCGTTTCGTGGACGCGTTCCCCGGCAACGAGATGGGCAAGGTCGAGCTCGCCCGCCTGCAAGCCCTGTTCGGGCCGCCGACATGAACGGCCTGCCCACGGTCACGGCCGAACGCGGCCACGCGGACCACCGCGAGCTCGATCTGCTGGTGGCCGCCGACAATCCCTGGTTCGAGGGGCACTTCCCCGGCCTGCCGATCCTGCCCGGCGTGGTGCAGATCGGCTGGGCGGTGCATTTCGCCGGCGCCGTGTGCGGCTTCGAGGGCGGGGTGAGCGCGCTCGAGCAGGTCAAGTTCAAGCGCCCGATCCGCCCGGGCGCGCGGCTCACCCTGCATCTCAAGCCGGACGCCGCGACGCGGAAGCTGCGCTACGAATTCCGCGACGCCGAATTCACCTACTCGAGCGGCACGCTCAACTTCGGCCCCGCGGCATGAGCTTCGACGCCTGCGCGGTGATCCCGGTGTTCGATCATCACGCCGCGTTGCCGCCGATCGTGGCGGCGCTGCTCGCGAACCGGCTGCCCGTCATCCTGGTGGACGACGGCAGCGGTGCGGTGACCCGGCAAGCCTTGCAGGGGCTCGCCGCCGCGAACCCCGGCGTCGAGTGCTTGACGTTCGCGGAGAACCGCGGCAAGGGCGCCGCGGTCAT
>DATIEQ010000186.1:0-2727 GCA_035455665.1 Gammaproteobacteria bacterium
ACGGCGCCGGCTCCATCTACGCGCGCCTATACCTGCCCAAGGACTACTCGCCGTCCAAGAGCTACCCGGCGATCGTGTTCATCCACGGCGCCGGCTACCTGCAGGACGCGCACACCGGCTGGTCCTACTACTTCCACGAGTTCATGTTCGACACCTTCCTGAACCAGCACGGCTACCTGGTGATGGACATGGACTACCGTGCCTCCGCCGGCTACGGCCGCGACTGGCGCACCGCCATCTACCGGCAGATGGGGCATCCCGAGGTCGAGGACATCACCGACGGCGCGCACTGGCTGGAGCAGAACTACCACGCCGACGCCAAGCGCCTCGGCGTGTGGGGCGGCTCCTACGGCGGCTTCATGACCTACATGATGATGTTCCGCGCCCCGGACATCTTCGCCGCCGGTGCCGCGCTGCGCCCGGTGGGCGACTGGGCCGACTACAACGACGGCTACACCTCGGCCATCCTCAACCGGCCGGACGTGGACCCGCAGGCCTACTACGACAGCTCCCCCATCAACTACGCCGGCGCCCTGAAGCATCCGCTGCTCATCATGCAGGGCATGAAGGACGACAACGTGTTCTTCATCGACACCGTGCACATGACGCAGAAGCTGATCGAGCTGCGCAACCCGGACTTCTCGGTGATGTTCTACCCCACCGAGCACCATGACTTCCACGATGCGTCCAGCTGGCTGGACGAGTACCGGCGCATCTGGCACCAGTTCGACACCTATGTGAACCCGTCGCTGCAGTAACACGCCGGACGCAGGCACCTGTTAAGATTGACCCCGCCCAAAAGGCGGGGTTTTTTTCACATGCCGGCTCCCGTTTTCACCGCTCCCGAAGACTGCGTCGAAGCGATCCTCGCGCGGGTGGGGCCGCGCATCGTGGTGGGCACGCCGCTCGGCATCGGCAAGCCCAACCACCTCATCAACGCCCTGTACCGCCGCGCGGCCCGCGACCCTTCCATCCATCTGCGCATCATGACCGCGCTTTCCCTGGAGCGTCCGGGCTGGCACAGCGCGCTCGAGCGGCGCTTCATGGAGCCCTTCGCGGCGCGGGTGTTCGGCGACTACCCCGAGCTGGAGTACATGCGCGCCCTGAGGCGCGGCACGCTCCCGGCCAACGTCGAGCTCTCGGAGTTCTACTTCAAGTCCGGCAGCATGCTGGGGGTCGCGCAGGCACAGCAGGAGTATCTCAGCAGCAACTACACCCACGTGGCCCGGGACATGCTCGCCGCCGGCATGAACGTGGTGCTGCAGGCGGTGGGCAAGGAAGACCGTCCCGGCGGCCCGGCCTACAGCCTGAGCTCCAACCCGGACGTGACGCTCGACATCATGCCGGGCCTGCGCGCCGCGGAGCGCGCCGGACGCAAGGTGGCGGTGGCCGGCATGGTGAATCGCAAGCTACCCTTCATGTACGGCGACGCAGACGTGGCGCCGGATTTCTTCGACTTCATGGTGGACGCGCCAGAACTCGACCATCATCTCTTCGCCGTCCCCAACACGCCCATCGACGCCGCCTCCCACATGGTGGGGCTCTATGCCAGCACCCTGGTGCGGGACGGCGGCACGGTGCAGGTGGGCATCGGTTCCCTCGGCGACGGCTTCGTGTACTCCACCCGGCTGCGCCACGGGGACAACGCCCGCTACCGCGAGGTGGTGGATAAGCTCGGGGTGACGGCGCGCTTCGGCGCCGCCGTCTCGGCCAGCGGCAGCCTCGAGCCTTTCGCCACCGGGCTCTACGCCGGCAGCGAGATGTTCGGCGACGGGCTGTTGCACCTCTACGAAGCGGGCATCCTGAAACGCCGGGTCTACGACCACGCGGGCCTGCAGCGCCTCCTGAACGCGGGCCGGCTCTCCCAGAACCTGGGCCCCGACACCCTCGCAACCCTGGTGGAAGCCGGGGTGGTGAAACCCCGCCTCGACGCGGCGGCGTTCGCCCTGCTGCAGAAGTTCGGCATCCTCCGACCCGACGTGGGTTTCCGCGAGGGCGAGCTGGTGTTGCCGGGGGGCGGACGCATCACGGCGGACCTGGGTGACCGCGAAGCGGTCCGGCGCATCGCCGCCGAGGCCCTGGGGGCGCAGCTCAAGGGCGGGGTGCTGGTGCACTCTGCCTTCTTCCTCGGCAGCCAGCGCTTCTACGATGCACTGCACGCCATGCCCGAGGCGGAGCGGCGCATGTTCCGCATGGAAGCCGTGTCCACGGTCAACGAGCTGTTCAGCGACGTGGAACTGGAGCGGCTGCAGCACCGCCACTCCCGCTTCCTCAACAGCACCATGAAGATGACGCTCCTGGGCGCCGCCGCGTCGGATTCCCTGGACGACGGCCGCGTGGTGAGCGGCGTGGGCGGCCAGTACAACTTCGTGGCCATGGCCCACGCGCTGAAAGAGGCCCGCTCCATCCTGATGCTGAAGAGCACCCGCGGCAGCGGTCCCAGGCTCGAATCCAACATCCTCTGGCAGTACGCCCACACCACCATCCCGCGCCACCTGCGGGACGTGGTGGTGACGGAGTACGGCATCGCGGACATCCGCGGGAGATCGGACCGGGAAGTGATCGCGGCCCTGCTCAACGTGGCGGACTCGCGCTTCCAGCCCCAGCTCCTGGCCGAAGCCAAGCGGGCCCGCAAACTGCCGGCGGATTACCAGATACCGGAAGCCTACCGGGACAACACGCCGCAGAAGCTCAAGGCCGCACTCGCGCCCTTCAAAGCCCAGGGCC
>DATIEQ010000187.1:0-3401 GCA_035455665.1 Gammaproteobacteria bacterium
CTCACCGGCTACGGCACCCCACCGCCGTCGGCCGAGGCGGACAAGGAGCCCACACCCCTGGTGAGCGACCCCCACTGGGCGCCGGAGGCGGATGACATCGAGGTGGTGAAGACCGGTCACCTGGACAATTGCCCCGGCAAGGACCTCGATCAGGAAGTGAAAGGCTTCTTCGAATCGCCCCGCTGGGAGGCGGGCGCCACCAAAGACGGTCAGGACTTCGTGAACGTGCGCGGTGTCCTCACCTATCAGGGCAAGGCCGCCGAAGCCCTGCTGCAGTTCCTGATGGACAAGGAGCGGACCGGCTTCCGGCCCTACATCTTCACCATCGACGGGGTGCCGCAACCCCTCTACGTCACCGCCTTCACCCTCGCCCAGATGTGCGGCTGAGACGTGGCGCGCCTGGCTGACACCCTGGGTTCCCTGCGGGCGATGCCGGACCGCTTCGAAGCGCTGTACCGCAGCGTCCCGGCCGGTTTCCGCACCTGGACACCCGACTCCTGGGGAGGCATCCCCGGCGAGAGGTTCTCAGCCCTGGGCCAGCTCTGCCACCTGCGCGACATCGAGATCGACGGCTACCACCGCCGCTTCCGTCGGGTGCTCGACGAGACCGAGCCGGCGCTCGAATCGGTGGACGGCTACGCGCTTGCCGAATCCCGCCGCTATAGCGAGGCGGATGAAGAGCAAGCGCTCGCCGCTTTCCGCGCCGCGCGGCATACCACCCTGGAACTCCTCGGCGGACTGGATGAGGCCGCGCTCAAGCGCGGCTGCACTTTCGATGAATACGGGCGGCTGTCGCTGGAGGGACTGATACGAGTGCTCTGCAGCCACGACGCGCAGCACCTGGCCTGCATGCATTGGTTGCACGCGAAGATAGCGTCCGCTGATCTGAAGAGCGGATGAACCCGCGAGACGAAACTTAGTCGGAATTCGCCAACAGGTTCCGCGCTTCGTGCATGCGCTGGCGGATGGACGTGAGGTAAGCGTCGGCGGCGACCGCCTTCTCATCCATGGTGCGGGCGCGGTAGGGACCCTTGTTGTAGCAGATCACGCCCCGCTCCCAGGAACTCATCTGCTGCATGCAGTAGGAGAGGTAGCGGGCCGCGAGCCGGATGTTGAGCGCATCATCGTGCTGCAGCTTGTGGGCCGCGACCGGCTTGCCGTTCACGAGCAGTGCGGTGCGCTTCTGCAACTGGCCGCAGCCGTAGGAACGCTTGTCCATGCCGCGCTTGTGGTGGCAGAGGCTGGATTCCTGGGTGAGCACCGCTGTCAGGGTGGGGGCGAAGGCGTAGTCCTGCGGCAGAGGATCGGCGTAATAGCTCACCCCCACCACGGAGGCGTAGAGCACCGTCCAATTCTGTTGGGAGGTGAGCGCGGCGTCGCGCGCTTGTGCCGGCAGCGCGGCAGAGAGGCCCATGGCGAGGGCCAGCGTCGCCAGCGCAGTCTGTGTCTTAGCGGTCAAATCCCGGCATCCCATACATGATAAAAGCGCACTCAGGCGCTTCGAGTTGACATATTCTACCGGCCCTCCTTCGATCATTCAAGACCGCCCGCCAGTCCGTGTGGATGCACACCAGGAGAAGGGTCGAGAGACGCTGCCGATTCACACCTCGGCGACAAATGCAGATAAGCTCCGCAGCAATTCATCGAAGGGAATTCCATGAAACGCCCCAGCCTCGCCGCCCCCGTGGTGCTCCTGCTCCTCGGCTACCCCTTCGCGGTTTACTTGGTGGCGGACTACGTGGAACCCAGGACCCTCATGGCCGTGCTGCTCGCGCTGCTCGCGGTCAGAGTGGCGCTTACGGTCCGCAAGGCCGCTCGGTACCCCTGGTTGGGGCCGGCCCTGTCCCTCACGCTGCTGACGATCGCCGCGGCAGTGTTGTTCAGTTCCGGCTTGAAGCTATCCATGGTGCGGGTCTACCCGGCCATCATCGATTTCTGTTTCTTCTCGGTGTTCTTCGGCTCCCTGTTCACGTCCATGCCTCTCGTGGAGCGCATCGCCCGGGCCGTGGATGAAAATCTGCCGCCCCAGGCGGTGCGCTACACCCGCCGCGTGACCTGGGCCTGGAGCCTGGTGCTGCTCTGCAACACGCTCGCCGCCCTCTACACCGCGTTCTACGCCTCCCTCGGTGTGTGGAGCCTGTATAACGGCTTGCTCTCTTACCTGCTCATCGGCGCCACCTTCGCAGTGGAGTACGCCCTGCGGACTTACCTGCGTCGCGTTTGGAGCCGGGTGTGAACGGTAAGGACCCTGCACCCGGGCGGGACGATCGCCACTGGGCTGAACTCGGCGAGCGCGGCACCGTACTCGGTTTCCGCATCCTCTCCACGCTCCACGCCCTGCTCGGACCCTGGATAAGCCGCCTCGTGCTCGTACCGGTGGTGGCGTATTTCTTCATCACCCATCCCCAGGCGCGGCGCGCCTCACGCCGATACCTGGAACGGGTGCAGCCCTACTCCCAACGGGCGGGCAGCGGCGGTCCACGGCCGTCCCGGTTCAACGTGTGGAGGCATTTCTGGCGTTTCGCCGTGGCCAACCTGGACATGTTCGCCGCCTGGCGGGCCCCTGCGAAGGTGCGGCTGGAATTCCGCGAACGCGAGCGCTTCAGCGCCGCCCTGCAGGGCGGGCGAGGCCTGCTGCTCCTGAGCGCGCACTTGGGCAACCTGGAGCTCACCCGGGCGCTCGCGACCCAGCTGCTCGGGCTCAAGATCAACGCCCTGGTCTATACCCAGCACGCGGTCAAGTCGAACCAGGTGCTGGAGGAGATCAACGAAGCCTACACGCTGAGGCTCATCCAGGTGAGTCAGATCGGCACCGACACCGCGCTGCTGCTGCGCGACAAGATAGAGTCGGGCGAGGTGGTGGTGATCGTGGGTGACCGCACGCCGGTCTCGGCGCAGAGCCAGGTGACCCACGCGGACTTCCTGGGGAAGCCAGCGCCGTTCGCGGTGGGCCCCTACGTGCTGGCGCACGTGCTGGAATGCCCGGTGTATCTCTTCTTCTGCGTGGAAGAGGACGGGGTCTACAGCGTCCATCTGGAACCCTTCGCCGAACGTATCCACCTGCCGCGGCGCGAGCGGCGCGAAGCCTTGCAGGCGCTCGCGAGCCGCTACGCGGCACGGCTCGCCGACTATGCGGCGCGCTACCCGCTGCAGTGGTACAACTTCTATGACTTCTGGGCAGAGCGCCCGGGTACGCCCGGCGACTGAGCCTCAGGCGCCATGCTGTATGCCTGGCAGGCTGCCGGCACGCTCGATGACATCCGCGAAACGGATGCGGAACTTCCGCTCGTAGAACAGCCGTCCGCCGTGGGGCGGCTTGGAATAATCCCGCAGCGGCACACGCCGGTAGGTCTGGTAACCCCGCAGCAAGAGCTGCACCACGGAACCCGGCAGCATGGCGA
>DATIEQ010000188.1:0-2999 GCA_035455665.1 Gammaproteobacteria bacterium
ACGACAGGCCGACCCATAGGGGCCGGCCTGTGGCAAAGCCCCGGGATTCTAGGGATGGGGGCCGGGCCTGTCAAGACAGGCCCTCCCTATACACCCTCCCCGCCTCACCCCATCCGGGGCTTCGGCGGAGTCGGCGAGTCCGGTAACAGGCCCGGACTCGCCTCCGCTTCATGGTCACCGGCGCATCCTGCGCCTAGTCGGGTCTTCACTCAGCCTTCCGCCGTCTTGACCTCCGCCGTCACGCCTTCCGCCGGTGTCTCCGCGGGGCTGTTGAACAAGGCTTCCGCCTCGGACACCGCCTGGGCGGTGACGTCCACCTTGGCCTCGGCGCGCGATTTGCGCCGCTGCTCGTGGTAGGCGTAACCCGTGCCCGCCGGGATGAGCCGGCCGACGATGACGTTCTCCTTCAGGCCACGCAGCTCGTCGCGCATGCCGCGCACCGCCGCCTCGGTCAGCACCCGCGTCGTCTCCTGGAAGGAGGCGGCGGAGATGAACGACTCGGTGGCAAGCGAGGCCTTGGTGATGCCGAGCAGCACCGGCTCGTAGCTCGCGGCCTGCTTCTCTTCCTCGGACATCTTCTCGTTCTCTTCCAGCACGCGGGCGCGATCCATCTGCTCGCCTTGCAGGAAGCGGGTCTCGCCGGCGGTGGCGATCTCGATCTTGCGCAGCATCTGGCGGATGATCACCTCGATGTGCTTGTCGTTGATCTTCACGCCCTGCAGACGGTAGACGTCCTGGATCTCGCGCACCAGGTAGTCCGCCAGCGCCGTGACGCCCAGGAGGCGCAGGATGTCGTGCGGGTTCGGCTCGCCGTCGGCGATGACCTCGCCCTTCTCGACGCGCTCACCCTCGAACACGTTCACCGTGCGCCACTTCGGGATCAGCAGCTCGTGCTGTTCGCCCTCGTCGTCGGTGATGATGAGGCGCTGCTTGCCCTTGGTGTCCTTGCCGAAGCTCACGGTGCCGGAATAGTCGGCGAGGATCGCCGGTTCCTTGGGCTTGCGGGCCTCGAACAGGTCCGCGACGCGCGGCAGGCCGCCGGTGATGTCGCGGGTCTTGGTGGACTCCTGCGGGATGCGGGCGATGACGTCGCCCACGCCCACCTTGCCGCCGTCCTCGACGCTCACGATGGCGCCGGCCGGCAGCTGGTAGTGCGCCGGGATCTCGGTACCGGCGATGCACAGGTCCTTGCCGTTGCCGTCCACCAGCTTGATCATGGGCCGCAGGTCCTTGCCCGCCGAGCCGCGCATCTTCGGGTCGGTGATGACGATGCTGGACAGGCCGGTGATCTCGTCCACCTGGCGGTTCACGGTCACGCCTTCCACGAACTCGTGGAACTGCAGCGTGCCCGCCACTTCGGTGACGATCGGATGGGTGTGCGGGTCCCAGGTGGCCATGAGCTGGCCGGCCTTGACCTTGTCTCCGTCCGCGACCGTGATGGTGGCGCCGTAGGGGATCTTGTAGCGCTCGCGCTCGCGGCCGTACTCGTCCATGACGCCGAGTTCGCCGGAGCGCGATACCGCGACCCAGTGACCCTTGGCGTGCTTCACGGTCTTGATGTTGTGCAACTTCACGAGGCCGTTCGCCTTGACCTCCACGCTCGACACCGCCGCGGCCCGCGAGGCCGCGCCGCCGATGTGGAAGGTGCGCATGGTGAGCTGCGTGCCGGGTTCGCCGATGGATTGGGCGGCGATCACGCCGACCGCCTCACCGATGTTCACGCGGATGCCGCGCGCCAGGTCACGGCCGTAGCACTGGGTGCAGATGCCGTGGCGGGTGGCGCAGGTGATGGGCGAGCGGACCTTGACCTGGTCGATGCCCAGTTCCTCGAGCTTCTCCACCAGGCGCTCGTCCAGCAGGGTGCCGGCGGCGATGGCGATCTTCTTGCTGCCCGGTACCTGCACGTCGTCCACCAGCACGCGGCCGAGCACGCGCTCGCGCAGCGGCTCGACGACGTCGCCGCCCTCGACGATGGGCTTCATATAGAGCCCTTCCTCGGTGCCGCAATCGAGTTCGGTCACCACCAGGTCCTGGGCCACATCCACCAGTCGGCGCGTCAGGTAGCCGGAGTTGGCGGTCTTGAGCGCCGTGTCCGCCAGACCCTTGCGGGCGCCGTGGGTGGAGATGAAGTACTGCAGCACGTTCAGGCCTTCACGGAAGTTCGCCGTGATGGGCGTCTCGATGATGGAGCCGTCCGGCTTCGCCATCAGGCCGCGCATGCCGGCCAGCTGGCGGATCTGCGCGGCGCTGCCGCGCGCGCCGGAGTCGGCCATCATGTAGATGGAGTTGAAGGACGGCTGCTTCACGGTCTGGCCCTTGTGGTCCACGACCTGCTCGCTGCCGAGCTTCTCCATCATGGCCTTGGCTACCTGCTCGTTGGTGCGCGACCAGATGTCGACGACCTTGTTGTAGCGCTCGCCGTTGGTGACGAGGCCGGAGGCGTACTGGTCCTCGATCTCCTTCACCTCGGACTCGGCGGCGCCGATGATGCGGCCCTTCTCGTCCGGCACCACCATGTCGTTGACGCCGATGGACACGCCCGCGCGGGTGGCGAACGAGAACCCGGTGTACATGATGCGGTCGGCGAAGATCACGGTCTCCTTCAGGCCGACGCGGCGGTAGCAGGTGTTGATCAGCGCCGAGATGGCCTTCTTGCTCATGTCGCGGTTGATCAGCTCGAAGGGCAGGCCCTTCGGCAAGATCTCGGACAAGAGCGCACGGCCCACGGTGGTGGTCACCAGGCGATTGCGGGTCTCGAAGCTCTTGTCGTCCTGGATCAGGTGGTCGGTGATGCGCACCTTGATCTTGGCCTGCAGGTCCACGTGGCGGCCTTCCCAGGCGCGGTGCACTTCCAGGGTATCCAGGAAGAACATGCCTTCGCCCTTGGCGTTCACGCGCTCACGGGTCATGTAGTACAGGCCCAGCACCACGTCCTGCGAGGGCACGATGATGGGCTCGCCATTGGCCGGCGACAGGATGTTGTTGGACGACATCATCAG
>DATIEQ010000189.1:0-5963 GCA_035455665.1 Gammaproteobacteria bacterium
AGCCGGGCCGCGAAGAGCGACAAGATCGAAGACACCCTCGACTACAAGGCGGTGGCGAAACGCCTCATCCAGTTCGTGTCCGGTTCCGAGTTCCAGCTGGTGGAGACCCTCGCCGAGAAGGTCGCCGAACTCGTGATGCGGGAGTTCGCGGTGCGTTGGGTGAAGGTCACCCTGCACAAACCCGGTGCCGTCAGCGGTAGCAAGTCCGTCGGCGTCATCATCGAGCGCGGCAAGAAAGACTGACATGACCGAGGTCTTCGTCGGCATCGGCAGCAACGTGGAGCCGGAGCAGCACGTGCGCCGGGCCGTGGTGCTGCTCCGGGATCATTTCGGTCCCGTGAGACTCTCGCCCGTCTACCGTAACCGTGCGGTGGGCTTCGAAGGGGACGATTTCTTCAACCTGGTGGCTGCTTTCGGGACCGGTCTCAGCATAGCTGCGCTCAACACCGTGCTGGACGACATCGAAGTCCGCTGCGGGCGCGAACGCAGCGCCCGCAAGTTCTCGCCCCGCACCCTCGACCTGGACCTCTTGCTGTACGGCGATACGGTGAGCGAGAAGCCGGTGCGGCTGCCGCGCAAGGAGGTCTTGAAGTACGCCTTCGTGCTCAAGCCGCTCGCGGACCTCGCGGGCCCGCGACGCCATCCCGAGACGGGACGGAGCTACGCGGAGCATTGGGCGGATTTCGGCGGCGAAGGCGGGGCGCTGACGCCGGTGAAGCTGGACGGCTTGTAAGCGCTTCAGCGGCTGAAAAAGTGGAACACGAGCGCCACCACCTCGTCCTGCATGGCGGGTGTGAGGTCGGACCACATCGGCAGGCGCACCAGCCGGTCGGCGAGCGCTTCGGTGTTCTTCAGGGAGCCGTGGGTGCGACCGTAGCGCCGTCCCGCCGGCGCACTGTGCAAGGGTACGTAGTGGTGCACCGCCCCGATGCCCTTCTCCTTCATGGCGGCGAGCAGGCGGCGCGCCTCGTCGGCGCTCCGCGTCAGCACGAAGTAGATGTGGGCGTTGTGCACCACGTCCTTCGGGATGTGCGGGCCCTGCAACAGGCCTTCCTTGAACAAGGGCTGCAGCTTCTCCTGGTAACGATCCCAGAGCACGAGGCGGCTCGCGGTGAGTTCCCGCGACGAGTCGAGCTGGGCGAGCAGGAAGGCCGCCACCAGTTCGGAGGGCAGGAAGGAGGAGCCCACGTCCACCCAGGTGTACTTGTCCACCTCGCCGCGGAAGAACTTGGAGCGGTTCGTGCCCTTCTCCCAGACGATCTCGGCGCGCTCGACGAGCGCCGGGTCGTTGATCACCAGCGCACCGCCTTCGCCGGAGACCACGTTCTTGGTCTCGTGGAAGCTGATGGCGGCGAGCTGCCCGAAGGTGCCGGCATGGCGACCTTTATAAGTGGAGAGCAGCGATTGGGCTGCGTCCTCCACCACCGTGGCCTTGCAGCCCTGCGCGATCTCCACGATCTCGTCCATGCGGCAGGGCACGCCCGCGTAGTGCACCGGCGCGATGGCCTTGGTCTTCTTGGTCACCGCTGCCGCCACGGCCTCCGGCGGCATGTTCAGGTTCACCGGGTCCACGTCGACGAACACCGGCGTCGCGCCGCGCAGCACGAAGGCGTTGGCGGTGGACACGAAGGTGAAGGAGGGCATGATCACCTCGTCGCCCGGGCCGGCATTGGAGAGGATCGCGCCCATCTCGAGCGCGGCGGTGCAGGAGTGGGTGAGCAACGCCTTCCGGCAGCCGAGGGTCTGCTCGAGCCAAGCCTGGCAGCGGCGGGTGAACTCGCCGTTGCCCATGAGGCGGCCCTTCTGCATGGCCTCGCGGATGTTGTCCAGCTCCTTGCCAGTGAGCGTGGGTTGGGTGAAACGGATGCTCATGCGGGGTTCCTCATAATCCGTAGACCAGAATGCCGGCGAGGATCAGCGCCACGCCCGGAAGGACGCGGGGCGGGATGCGCTCGCCGAGGAAGAAGAAGGACATCAGCAGCACCAGGATGTGGGTCGCCGCCGTGGACATGTACACCAGGCCGAGCGTCAGGCCCTGCAGCGCCATGAAGGTGGTGAGCGGCACCGCGGCGAACAGCAGGATCGAGTACGCGAAGTGCCGCCGCGCGTGGCTCCTGTAGTAATGCTTGAACATCACCATGCCGCCGGCGGTGGCGACGAGTGAGGCGGCGAGGGACAGGACGGGCAGGATCATGGGGCCTCGCGCCGGCCGATCTCGCGGGCGGGGACGCCGCCCACGATGGTCCCGGGGGCCACGTCGCCGGCCACCACGGCGCCCGCGGCGACCACCGCGTTGCGTCCCACGCGCACGCCCTGCAGCAGGATGGCACCGGCGCCGATCCAGGCGCCGTCCTCCACGCGGATGTCGGCGCCCGTGTCCGCCAGCTCCGGGTGCGCCGGGTCGTGGCCGGCGGCGTGGAAGCGGGCGTTCGGCGCGATGCGCACGTGGTCGCCGATCACGATTCGCGCCTTGCCGCCGAACACGCCCGGGTAGAACTCGGCACCGCGGTTGACGCTCACGTCCGAGCCGATCTCGACGAGCCACGGGTACTTGAAGTACACGCCGTAGTCCAAGTGCACGCCGGCGCCCATGCGCCCCAGCATCAGCTTGAAGCACAGCCAGCGGAAGGGCGGCGGCAGGAGCGCGGCGAACGCATGCGCCGCGTTCACGAGGTACACGTAGAGGTCGTTGACCAGGCGCTTGCGGTGGTTCGCATCGAAGGCCATGTTCACTCCACCCCCCGGAAAGTCATCCAGGCCACGCCCGTGGTGATCAGCAGGCCGCCGGCCCATTGTTCCAGCGTCACCCGTTCGCCGTACCAGGCGGCGAGGCCGATGAGCATGGGGAAGAACACCGCGGTCATGGGGTAGGTCACGGAGAGCGGCCAGCGGCGGTGGGCATAGCCCCACAACAGGAAGCGCACGCCCTGCACGCCGAAGGCGGCAGCGATGAATACCGCGGGTACGAGCGGCAGGCCGTGGGCGGCGAGCGCCGCTTGCTTCAGGAACGCGGCGCCCAGGAGCTGCAGCAGCACCGTCACGCTGACGACCGCGAGGGCCTTGTGGGCGGCGCTCATGCCTGCGTGCGCCACAAGGAGAGATCGATGGGGTAACGGCGCGCCAGCTCCGCGTTGAAGGGCGCGAAGTAGGCGGCGAGGCGCGCGAGCGCTGCCGCCGAGACCGGCCGCTCGCGCTCCACGCTGTTGGCGCGCTCCGCGGCGGAGGGTGCCGGCACGGCTTCCACCCCTAGGAATCCGTACAGGCGTTCCCACACGGCGGCGTCCTTGACCAGGGCCTCGGTCTGCAGCACCAGGAGCCGCTCCCGTCCGACGGCGGCGGCGTAGTCCTCCAGGAAACCGAGATAGCGGCCGCGCTTGAGATAAGCGAAGGGCGAGGCGGAGAGCCCAGTCACCGTCGCCGTGCTCTCCGCGGCGGGGTCCAGCGCCTCCTCGGGCGGGCGCTTCTCATGGCCGTGCTGCACGCTGAACCAGTAGTTCGACACCGCTCTCTCCACCGGGTCACGCAACAGCGCGATACAGCGCGCGCCGGGGAACATCGCGGCGATGCGGCGCGCCACCTCCGGGTATTCTATATAAGAGGTGGTCTTCTCGCCGCGCAGCACCGCCGCCGGCAGCCCCGCGAAGTAGCGCGCCTCGTAGTCCGCCGTACTGATCTCGGCCGCGGGCTTCAGCAGGTACTTGGGTTCGGGGCGGATCGGCTTCGCGAATTTGATGTGCGGATGCGCGTCCAACGCCTGGGCGAGCAAGGTCGTGCCGCTGCGCTGGGCGCCGATGATGAACACGTATCGGTTCATTCGCCGCGATCCACCAGTTCCTTCACCTGGTAGGGCGAGCCACCGCTCGCCTGGGCGAGGAGCCGCACCGTGTACTCGCCAATCATGCCCACCATCAGCATGAGCATGCCGTTGAAGAACGCGAGCAGCACCACGAGGGTGGTCCAGCCGGCGACGGCCGAACCGTACAGCGCGCCCTTGATGAGCACCGCCACGCCGAGCATGAAGCTCACCAGCGACACCAGGAGCCCGAGGCCCATGACGAAGCGCAAGGGGAACGACGAGTAGTTGAACAGCAGCGTCGCGACCAGCTTGGCGATGCGCACGAAGCCGTAGCTGCTGGCGCCGATGCGCCGCGGCTGATGCTCCACCTCCACGTTCGCCGGCGAGTGGGAGAACATCAACGCCAGGCCCGGGATGTAGGGGAAGGGCGACTGGTACTCGCAGATGCGCTGCACCACGTCCTTGTGCAGCAGCCGGAAGTTGCTCAGCACCAGGCCCTCGGGCTTGGGGAAGATGCGGCCGTTCAGCCAGTTCACGAACTTCGAGCCCAGGCGGCGGTAGGAGGCGTGCTGTTTGCTGCGGAAGCGGCCGAGCACCAGGTCGTGACCCTCCGCTGCCTTGCCGATGAGATGGACGATCTCCTCCGGCGGATTCTGCAGGTCGTCGTCCATGGTCACGAGCCAGCCGCCCGTGGCGTGGCGGAAGCCGCACAGGTTCGCGGCGTGCTGGCCGTAGTTGCGCAGCAGGTTGATGGCCTTGATGCGCTTGTCGGCGCGGGCCAGGCCGCTGATGACGCGCCAGCTGCCGTCGAGGCTGCCGTCGTTCACCAGGATGAGCTCGAAGCGCAGCTTGCGGGACTCGAAGAAGGCGCGGGTGCGGGCCACGGTGTCCGCTACGATGCGTTCGCTGTTGTAGACGGGGATGACGACGCTGTACTTCGTCGCGCCCTTCCCCTTCTTCACCGCTGCGCTGCGCGCCATAGTCATCCCCTCTTGAGACGGGGATTTTACTACTTGGGCGGCCAGCCGTCTCTAAAGCGTCGCGAGCGACGGCAGAACGAGGCGCGCGAGGCGAGCAACCGGAGCGTACTCCGATTGTACGTGAGGATTGCGAGGCCGAGGCGCAACGATGTTATGCCAAGCGCAGCAGCTTTTGAGACGGCTGAGCTACCAGCCGATGCTGCGTCCCCCGTCTACGGCGATGATCTGGCCGGTGACATAGCCCGCATCGCGCACGAGATACAGGACCGCGCCGGCGACGTCCTCCGGCGAACCCTTGCGCTTGAGCGCGGTCGCCTCGAGGATGGATTTCTTGAGGGCCGCGTCCAGGCCCTGCTCGGGCCAGAGCACCGGGCCGGGCGCCACGCCGTTCACCCGCACCTCGGGTCCGAGGTCCCGGGCGAGGGACAGGGTGAGCATGGCGAGGCCCGCCTTGGCGGCGCAGTACACCGCGTGGTCCCGGAGCGGGCGGCGGGCGTGGATGTCCACCAGGTTCACGATGCTGCCGTGGTTCTTCCGGAGGTGCACCGCCGCCGCCTGGGCGAGGAAGAAGGGCGCCTTCAGGTTGCTCGCCATGAGTTCGTCCCAGTCGTCCTCGCCCACCTGGCCGAGCGGCGTGGGCTTGAACGTGGAGGCGTTGTTCACCAAGACGTCGAGCCCGTCCCATTGCAGCGCCGTCTTCACCAGGGACTCGAGTCCGGCCACGTTCGCGAGATCCGCCTGGGCGACGGCGGCGGAATCCGCGCGAGCGGCGTTGAGTTCTTTACATAGTGCCTGGGCGTCCGCCTCTGAGGTGTTGTAGTGCAGCAGCAGGTTCATGCCTTCCGCGTGCAGCGCGCGGGCGATGGCGGCACCCAGGCGCTTCGCCGCGCCGGTGACGAGCGCCGTGCGGCCCGCGAGCTTTCGATTATGATTCTCCATCGGCATCCATCCGCTGAGCTTGAGCCCGCTTCATTAGAGCAGAAATCCGTGCCGTCCATCATCCAGCCCCTGACGGATCTGCCGCCGCCCTCGCCCGAGGCGCTCGCCCACAGCGGGCGCGTGCAGGCGCTGATCCGCGCGGACCTGGAGCGCGCCGGGGGACGCATGCCCTTCTCGCGCTTCATGGAGCTCGCGCTCTACGCGCCGGGGCTCGGCTACTACAGCGCCGGCGCCCGCAAGTTCGGCGC
>DATIEQ010000190.1:0-3005 GCA_035455665.1 Gammaproteobacteria bacterium
CCGCTTTCCCCCGTAGGGCGTATGCGGTATTAGCCCGGATTTCTCCGGGTTGTCCCCCGCTACTGGGCAGATTCCCATGCATTACTCACCCGTCCGCCGCTCGCCATCAATGTGTATTGCTACACATCATGCTGCCGCTCGACTTGCATGTGTTAGGCATGCCGCCAGCGTTCAATCTGAGCCAGGATCAAACTCTTCAATTAATAGCTTGGAAGCTATCAGATCTCAGAGATGAACCCAGATCATGAACTTACTAGCTCAAAATCTAGGCACTCATCGATCAATGGGTTGCCAAACAACCCATGACGCGAGCGCCCACACAAGTTACTTGATCATGCTGTTAAAGAGCGGGCCCAGGAAGTACCGGGCAGACCGACCATTATACAGGCCGGGTCCGGCCGGTCAACGGTTAAAGCCCTTTTATTTAGGCCTTTCCGCACCCGGTCCGGGCAAAAGAGCCGCGCATTATACGGACCCCTTCAGGGGCGTCAACGGTTTGGCGGGACATCCGCCAGACTATTTTCACCCTGGCTATTTTTTGCACATTCCCCGGGGGAAACTGCCGGTTTACCCGGACTCGGCGGCTGCCGCAGACTGTCGTTTCCAGGGCGTTCGGGGCGGGTTCGAGCATGGCGATACGTGACTGGCCGGAAGGCGACCGGCCGCGGGAGAAATTGCTGGCCAAGGGACCCGCAGCCCTCTCGGAAGCGGAGCTCCTGGCCATCTTCCTGCGCGTCGGGGTCAAGGGCAAGAGCGCCCTGGACCTCGCCCGCCAGCTCCTCAAGCGCTACGGGACACTGCGCTCGCTGCTTGCGGCGGAGCAAAAGGATCTCTGCGCCCTGCCCGGCATCGGACCCGCCAAATACGCCCAGCTGCAGGCGGCCCTGGAGATGGCGCGCCGGCATCTCGGCGAGTCCCTCGAGCGGGGCAAGCCCCTCTCGGACCCTGCCGGCACCCGCGCCTATCTGAAAGCCCAGCTGCGAGACCGCCGCTACGAGGTCTTCGCGGTGCTGCATCTCGACAACCGCCACCGGGTCATCGCCTTCGAGGAACTCTTCCGCGGCACCATCGACGGGGCGAGCGTCCATCCCCGGGAAGTGGTGCGGCAGGCCTTAAAACACAACGCCGCCGCGGTGATCTTCGCCCACAACCACCCCTCGGGCGTGGCCGAGCCCTCGGATGCGGACCGGCACCTGACCCAGAGGCTCAAGGACGCCTTGGCCTTGGTGGACATCCGGGTGCTGGACCACTTCGTGGTGGGAGACGGCGAGGTGGCGTCCTTCGCGGAGCGGGGCTGGCTCTAGCCCGCACTGGCTTCGCTCCAGTGGATCGCGAAACCGGATGACCGGGACTTACTGCAGCGTCACGCTCTCGATGGCGATGTTCGAGGCGATCCCGGCGCTGTCGGTGACCTTGAACTTGAAGTAGTCCGTGCCGGTATTGCCGCTTCTGGGCGTGTAAGTGAACGCGCCCGTGTGCGCGTCCGTGATGACGGCGAGCCCTTTGACCGCCTGAGTGACGAGGCTGAACGTCAATAGTTCGCCGCTGTAGGACGGTGTCGCTGCGAGGGTGCCGCTCACCGGCGTATCCGGCGGCGCCGTGATGCTGCCCGCATCGGCCTTCGGCACCAGGTTCTGGACCACGAACTCCGTGGCGGTATTAGAGCTCACCCCATGCACGTCCACCACATGGAACGTGAAGTTGTCTACGCCCTTGCGAAACAGGCCCGCTGGAGTGTAAGTGAACGCGCTGGTGGACGCATCGGTGATCGACACCGTCCCGAATACGGGCTTCGCAATCAGGCTGTAGGTCAGATGCTGGCCGGCAAACACCGGGATGACGGAGAGGCTGCCGCTGACTGTCCGCACACGGCGCGTATTGATGTCCACCTGCCCGTCGTTGGCGCGGGCGGAGGTATGGTAGACGATGGTGATGCCGACGCCGAGACTGCCGCTGTCCGCCCGGACCTCGAGCGTGGCGAGGGCGCCCAAGAGCAGGCCATATAAGAGATTCCGCCCAAATGCAGTTTGTGGATCGCGTCGCATGCCCGTCTCTCACGCTTCGGTTCGAACCGCACGCAACACGACGAGCCGCGGAGCTCCCCGAGTGCCGTGGATTGGGCAATTGACTGGAAACGGCCTGTCTCTGGTCCTACCTCCCTATAGCTCCACATCCCTTGATCCGGTGGCCCTAACCCGTCGATCCATTTGCCGACTCTAAAATCTTGCTTCTCGCGGGACCGGCCCCGAAGGATCGGGTCCGCCCGGCAGCCTGACTGTGGATAAAACAGCCAGGGGGCGAGAGGCTACCATAGGCCTAAGGCCGCCAAAAGCAGCCCTTAGAGCACTAAGGGCTTGCTTGGGTATCCGCTCCCCAAGTTCAATGAATCCAGGGGGGCGCGGCAGTCTCCCCCGACATCCCCCTATTTAGCGCTTGCGAAACAGGCGGTTACTGCTAAAATACCCGCCCTTTCGCCTTCCGGCGATGGGCTTTTTCAGAGGATCCAAGCCATGTCGAGAGTCTGCCAGGTCACGGGCAAGGGCCCGGTCACCGGGAACAACGTCTCGCACGCGAACAACAAGACGCGCCGCCGCTTCCTGCCGAACCTGCACACGCACCGGTTCTGGCTCGAGGGCGAGAAGCGTTTCGTGCGCCTGCGCGTCTCTTCCCGCGGCATGCGCATCATCGACAAGCTGGGGCTGGAGGCGGTGGTCGCCGACATCCGCGCCCGCGGCGACAAGGTCTGAGGGGCAAACCATGCGCGAGAAAGTCAAACTGGTCTCCAGCGCCGACACCGGCCACTACTACACCACCACCAAGAACCGGCGCCTGCACCCGGACAAGATGGAAGTGCTGAAGTTCGACCCGGTGGCGCGCAAGCACGTCAAGTACAAAGAAGCCAAGATCAAGTAAGGCTTCCTGAACGGACAAACAAAAACCCCGCTAAAAGCGGGGTTTTTTATTAACAAAATCTTCCAAGTCATCTCAAAGCGTCGCGAGCGAAG
>DATIEQ010000191.1:0-2435 GCA_035455665.1 Gammaproteobacteria bacterium
TGTTCCTGGAACTGGGCCTGGTCTTCTTCCTCCTGGCGCGGACCGCCTTCTACGTGATGGCGGACTCGCTCGTGGCACCACTCCTGTCCCGGGCTGCCGCCGCCTTCTTCCGGGCGGTGTTCGTGCTGGTGTTGCTCCTGGGGACGATCCAGAGCATCGGCAGCTCATTCGGATTTGCCTACAGCGGGGATGTGGAGCTCTCGCTCCCGCGCTACTCGCTCGCCTTCTCCTGGATCTTCGTGGTCCCGGTGGCGCTCCTGCTCTACGGTTACCGCTTTGCGGGGGAGGGCGCCAAGGCCAGGCTCGGCTGGGTGGCCTTCGCGGGGGTCCTGCTCGTCGCCTCCGTCACCATCACGAACGCCCAGCCCTTCGGCTACATCGCGAGCTACGGCATCTCGAGCCTGGTCTTCGTGTTTATGGTCCTGTCGCTCGCCTATGCGCTCCTGCGCCTGAGGGTCGTGAGCGTCGCCATCGTCTTCGACCGGGCGCTCGTGTACGGCCTGGTGACGACCCTCGTGGTCGGCGTGGTCGCTGCCATGAACAGCGTGGCGCTGCGCGAGGCGCTCCCGCCCGGGGCGGGGCTGGTACTCCAGGTGCTCGTACCGCTCGCTTTGGGCATCGTGCTCGGACGCGTGCGGGAGTACCTGGACCGCCTGGTCGAACGGGTGTTCTTCCGCGGCAAGTATCTCGCCGAGAAGGCGCTCAAGACCTTCGCGCGCCGGGCGGGCCATTTCGACGACGCGGCCTCGCTCTTCGACTCGGCCGCCGCCGAGATCCGCCGCCACACGGGCGCGCCGGCCTTGGCCCTCTACTCGACCGACGAGGGCGCCTGCGCGCGCCTAAGGCAGTCGGGCAAGAGCGCCTTCCCAGCCACACTCGCGACCGACGACGCCGTGCTCGTCGCGCTGCGCGCCGAGCACAAGGCGGTCGACTTGGCCTCGCTCTCAAGCGCGCTCGCGAGCGCCTTGGGCGAAGACGGTTGCGCCTTCCCGATGCTGGTCTTGGGGGACTTAAGGGGGTTGCTGGTCTTGAGGAACCGGCCTGGCGAGCACTTCGACCCGGACGAACGCAGGCTCCTGACCCACGTTACTCGCGACATCGGAGCGGCGTGGCGGATCTTGCGGGCGCGCGAGAACGAGGAGCTCGTGGCCGCGCTCGCGGAGGGCGAGCTCAAGACCTTGAAGGCCGCGCGCGAGCGGGCCCAGGCGCTGAAGCTCTCCTGGTCGGTGACCGGGCGCGCTTAAAGATCCAGTTCTCGGTTATCGCTCGGATTAATTGGAGGCGGACCATGTTTTCTGAAGTTATGAATCTGCCCAACGATTTCCGAGGCAAAGCTTGACCGTGAAACGAATCAAAGGCGTTGTTTGGGCTCTCATCTGCCTGGTGGCTTTCATCGGCGCTGTCTGGATCGGCGCCGACTACCGGCGCGACGTGGATGCGGCCCGCGAGCGCTTGGCAACCGGTAGCCAGATTGCCGAGACGCGCTGCGGCCCCATCGAATACGCGGTCGCCGGCGAGGGGCCGCCGGTGCTGGTGGTGCATGGCGCCGGCGGCGGCTTCGACCAGGGCCTTATCATCGGTGCGCCGCTGGTCAAGGCTGGGTTCCGCGTCATCGCCGTGTCGCGCTTCGGTTATCTGCGCACGCCGCTGCCGCAGGATGCCTCGGCGGCCGCCCAGGCGGACGCGCATGCCTGCCTGCTCGACGCGCTCGGCATCCCGCGCACCGCAATCCTCGGCGCCTCCGCGGGCGCTCCGTCCGCCATGCAGTTCGCGATACGCCACCCCGAGCGGTGCAGGGCGCTGGTGCTTCTGGTGCCCGCCACCTTCATGCCGCGCTCCGGCGAGGAGCCTTCCGTGAAGCGGCCGCCGGGGCTCGTGGCCCTGTTCTCCACCCTCCTGCGCTCGGATTTCCTCTTCTGGCTCGCGCCGCACATCAGCCGCGCGGCCGTCGAGAAAGCCATCATGGGTACGCCGCCCGCCGTGGTCGAGCAGGCGAGCCCCGCCGAGCAGGCGCGGATGCTGCAGATGATCGATCAGATAATGCCCGTGAGTCCGCGCCGGCTTGGGCTGCTGAACGACGGGGCAGTAGTGACCACGTTGCCGCGCTACGACCTGGAGCGCATCGACGCGCCGACGCTCGTCATCGACGCCGCCGACGACCTCTACGGTTTCTACGCCGGCGCGCAATACACGGCCGCGCATATCCCCGGGGCGCGCTTCGTCGGTTACCCGACCGGCGGCCACATGCTGATCGGCCGTCAGGACGAGATCGAGGCCCAGATAACCGCGTTTCTCAGATGATGGATGCTCTCGCACCCGTAGAGATCCAATGCCCCTACTGCGGCGAAACCATCGAGATCGTCGTGGATTGTTCCATCGAGAATCAGCGCTACATCGAAGACTGCCAGGTCTGCTGCCGGCCCATCGACCTCATC
>DATIEQ010000192.1:0-3448 GCA_035455665.1 Gammaproteobacteria bacterium
GTCCGCCCAAGAGCAGGAAGCCGCCGAAGATCAGCATGTAGGCGTTCACCACCCAGGCGAGGGAGGTATCGTCGAAGCCGAGATCGGTCTTGATGGAGGGCAGGGCCACGTTCACGATGGTGATGTCGAGCACGATCATGAGCGCGCCCATGCATAAGAGGCCCATGGCCAGCCAGCGGTTGTCGTAGTGCCTGGCGAGGCTCATCGGGCAGTCTCCGGGTGGTAGGTGAGCATGACCACGTTCTTGTCGAAGATATCGCTAGCGACCAGCTTCAGCGGCACGCGCTTCTTCATGCCGCGGAACATGGGGATACCCTGTCCCAAGATGAAGGGGTTCATGATCATGCGGTATTCGTCGATGAGCTCCGCCTCCGCCAGCGTCGACACCAGGCCGCCGCTGCCGAAGATCACCATGTCGCCGCCCGCTTGCGCCTTGAGCTCGCGCACCGCCTGCACCGGATCCGCCGTGACCGTGGCGTTGTCCCAGCGGCCCCAGCCGGCCTTCTTCAGGGTGCGGGAAGCCACCAGCTTGGGCAGTTCGTTCATGGGCCGGGCGACGGTCGGGTCGTCCCTCTCCACCTCGGGACGAGTCCAGTACTGCTCCATCATCTCGTAGGTGACGCGGCCGAACAGCAGCAGGCCGAGGGTGGGCATCATCTTGTGGACGTAGGCGAAGAAGTCCGCCCCCACCGCGAACCAGCTCAAGTCGCCATCCGGCCCGGCCAGGTAGCCGTCCACGGAGATCAGATTGGAGACGAACAGCTTGCGCATGTTCACTTCCTCCTCAACTTGGGCGCCGGGGTGGGTAGGTCCCGCACCGCCCCGTCCTGCAGTGAATCTGCGATGCGTTCCATCAGGCCGCGGGTGCCCTTCTCGCGGGAGCCGGCGTCGTCGTAGCCATCCAGGAAGGCGCCCTGTTCGGTGATGGTGAGCTTGGAGCCGCCGCCATCCGGCTGGAACAGGAGGGTGGCCAAGGACACGGAGATGTGCCGGTCGTCCAGGTGCATGTCGTAGGCATAGACGATGCGCTGCTGCGGCACGATGTCGTGGTACACGGCATCGAAGGTGGACACCATGCCGCTCTTCCACCTGCCCTTGAGGTGCTCGCGACCGCCCACCCGGAAGTCGAATTCCCGGGACTGCATGTCCCATTCGCTGCCGCCGCCGAACCAGCGGCTCTTGGCCTTCTCGTCCGCGAAAGCCTTGTAGAGCAGCGCTACCGGTGCATCGTAGTGGCGCTCGAGAGTGAAGCTCGCGTGCTGGGTCTTGTGGTCGGTCGTATTCATGCCGGCTCTCCGCTTCAGGCGACTTGCTTGAGTAACTGGTCCAGGCGCTCGAAGCACTCGGTCCAGCCGCCGCTGTGGCCGTCGCGGGACCCGGCGCTCTCGAAGGGCGCCTGATGGAAGGTGAGCTTGGTCTTGCCGCCCAGGTCCTCGAAGCGCACGGTGACGACCGTCTCGTGGCCGGGCGTGCCGTCCGCGTCGTCCCAGGCGTGGGTGAAGACCAACAGCCGGTCCTGCACCACTTCGCGGTAGACCCCGCCGAGCCAGAGCTCGCTGCCGTCCGGCGTCTGCATGCAGGAGCGCCAGACGCCACCGGGGCGGATCTCGCCAGTAGAGCTCGGGATGGTGAAACCGTGGGGCGCGGACCACTTCACGAGGTGCTGCGGCTGCGTCCAGGCCTTGAACACGAGCGACACCGGCGCGTCGAAGACGCGCACCAGGGTGAGGTCCACGACCGCCTCGGCGGCGAGCTTATTTCTTGCGCTCATGGTCCTGCTCCTGTGCTTGCAGCTCCTTCAGGTATACGTCCAGGCGATCGAGCTTCTCTTCCCAGTGACGGCGGTACTGCTCCACCCAGTTGGACACGTCCTTCAAAGGCGAAGCCTTGAGCCGGCAGGGACGCCACTGGGCGTGGCGGCCGCGGCTGATGAGACCGGCCTTCTCCAGCACCTTGAGGTGCTTGGTCACGGCGGGCTTGCTGATCTCGAAGGGTGCGGCGAGCTCGGTGACCGAGGTCTCGCCCGTGGCGAGACGGGCGAGGATCGCCCGGCGGGTCGGGTCGGCCAGGGCTGCAAAGGTAGCGCTCAACTGGTCGGAGGACATCTTTATTACACCAATAGGTTAATTAACCTGTTGGTAATATACACAGAGAGAGTTTTCCTGTCAAGCTTGTTTAACCCATGCATTTCAATATGTTAGCTAGTGCTGACTAAGCGCCGCCAGGGAAGCCGGTCTGCCGCCAGGCCTCATAGACCACGACCGCCACGGCGTTGGAGAGGTTGAGGCTGCGGTTGTCGGGCCGCATGGGCAGACGCAGCACCCGCTCCGGCGGGAAGGTGTTGAGGAGCACCTGGGGCAGGCCGCGGGTCTCTGGACCGAAGAGGAAGGCATCGCCGTCCGCGTAGTCCGGCACCGTGTAACGCAGCTTGCCGCGGGTGGACACGGCGAACAGCCGCTTCGGCTTCAGCGTCGCGAGGCAGGCGTCGAGATCCGCGTGCTCGCGCACCTCCGCCATCTCGTGGTAATCGAGACCGGCGCGCTTCACCCGTGCCTCGTCGAGCTCGAAGCCGAGCGGATGCACGAGGTGCAGCGCGGCGCCCGCGTTGGCGCACAGGCGTATGATGTTGCCCGTGTTCGGCGGGATTTCCGGCTGGTATAAAATTACATGGAACATCCGACGCCCCGATGAACGACGCCCACTCTCTCCCCGCCTCCCTCAAGCTCAGCTTCTGCGGCATGCAGTTCGATTCGCCGCTGGTGCTCTTGTCCGGCTGCGTGGGATTCGGCGAAGAATATACGCGGGTCGCAGGCTTTTCCAACAAGGACGCCGGCGCCATCTGCCTGAAGGGCACGACCTTGAAGCCGCGCCTCGGCAACAAGCCGCACCGGGTCTACGAGACCCCCTCCGGGATGTTGAACGCCATCGGCCTGCAGAACCCCGGCGTGGACCACGTGGTGCAGAAGATCCTGCCGGCGCTGGATTTCAGCGAGACCCGCTTCATCGCCAACGTCTCGGGCTCCACCGTCGAGGAATACGTGGAAGTCACCCGCCGCTTCGACGACTCCCCCATCGACGCCATGGAGATCAACATCTCCTGCCCGAACGTGAAGGAAGGCGGCGTGCAGTTCGGCAACGACCCGGAGATGTCGGCGCGCGTGGTGGCCGCCTGCCGCAAGGCCACCCAGAAACCCCTCATCACCAAGCTCTCGCCGAACCAGACGGACATCGCCTTCAACGCCCGCCGCTGCATCGAGGCGGGTACGGATGGCCTCGCGGTCATCAACACCTTGATGGGCATGGCGATCGATGTGGAGAAGAAGACCCCCGTCATCGGCAACGTGCAGGGCGGGCTCTCGGGCCCGGCCATCAAGCCCATCGCGCTCCTGAAGGTCCAGCAGGTCTATCAGGTGGCCAAGGCCCACAAGATCCCGATCATCGGCCAGGG
>DATIEQ010000193.1:0-3341 GCA_035455665.1 Gammaproteobacteria bacterium
GTCGGGAATGCTAAGCAACATGTTTCTGACAGCATCACTCCTCGGCTTCCTGTACGCCGTACTCAAACACCGGGTCGTGGATATTTCCGTGGTCATCGACCGAGCCCTGGTGTACGGCCTCGTGACGACGCTGGTGGTCGGCATCATCGCCGCGGTGAACAGCCTGGCCCTGCGCGAGACGCTCGTGCCGGGCGCCGGGCTCCTGTTGCAGGTGGTGGTGCCGCTCGCCCTTGGCATCGTGCTCGGGCGGGTGCGCGAGTACACGGACCGCGTCGTCGAGCGGGTGTTCTTCCGCAACAAGTACCTTGCCGAAAACGCCCTCCGCACCTTCGCGCGTCACGCGGAGCACATCGAGGATGCACCTGCCCTCCTGGAAGCGACGGTGCGCGAGATCCGGCGCAACCTCAAGGCACCCTCCGTCGCGATCTATTCGGCGGAAGGCTCCGCCTATCTGCGCGTCGGACAGGCAGGCGACAAACGGTCTCCGGAGAGCCTCGCCACCGACGATGCGGCGCTCGTGGCGTTGCGCGCCGAGCAGAGGGCGGTGGACCTCGCCGACCTGGAGAGCGGCTTGGGGGCGGACGGCTGCGCCTTCCCGATGATGGTGCTGGGTCGCTTGCGCGGCGTGCTGGTCTGTGCGAACCGCCCGGGCGAGCACTACGCGGCCGACGAGAAACAGCTCCTGACCCAGGTGGCGCGGGAGGTGGGCGCCACCTGGCGCATCCTGCGCGCACGGGACAACGAAGCCTACGTGCGCGCCATGGCAGAAGGGGAGCTCTCGCTCAAGGCCGCGCGGGAGAAGGCGAAGACCCTGGCCCTCGCCTGGAAGGGCGCCTGAACCCTACTTACTTGTCGGCTTTGATCGTGGCTGAGTAATAGGATTTCACGCGCGCCGGTTCGACGCCCGTGGCGAGCGCCATGAACAGGATGATGAGGCTGAACACCGCCACCGCCGCCATGCCGCCGAAGATGCCGAAGGCGCCGGTGCCGCCCATCTCGACGGGCCCGAAGTAGCTCAGGATCCACATGCCGCTGAAGTAAGGCATGAGCCACCAGGCGTTGGCCAGGTCCTCCTGCGGCTCCTTACCCTGGGTGTAGAGGTAGAGGTAGCGGAGCGCGTAGATCGCCATGATGACGACGATCATCACGAACAGCACGTTAACCGTGGCGAAGCCCGCCCAGTAGATCACGTAGTTCGAGCTGATGAAGGCCGCCGGCGCGATCAGCCAGGCGTTCCACAGGCGGAACGGGCGCTTGAGGTCCGGCATTACCCGGCGCAGGCGCAGCAGCACCACGGCCCCCAGACCGTAGGAGAGCACGGTCGCCGAGGAGGCGTAGTTCACGAGCTTCTGCCAGCTCGGGAAAGGGAAGAAGAAGATGCAGCCCACCACGAAGGTGAGGATGAGCGCCGTCCAAGGCACGCCGTGGCGGTTGATGTCGCGCAGGCGCTCCGGGGCGTAGCCCTCCTCCGAGGCCGCCATCACCACCCGCGCCGTAGCGGTGGTCCAGATATAGCCGCAGGCGGTGGGCGAGATGATGGCATCGGCGTACAGCGCCATGGCCCACCAGGAGACGCCGAGGGTGAGCACCAGGCCCACCATCGGACCGGACGCGAGTATCGGGTTGGCGGTGACGCTGCCGAAGTTCAGGCCCGCCCAACCTTCCTTCGCCAAGAGCTCCGGCGGCACCGCGGCCACGAACGCGTATTGGACGAACACATAGATGATCGAGGACGTGAGGATCGTCCCCACCACCGCCATGGGGATGTTGCGTGCGGGATCCTTGGTCTCGCCCGCGAGCTGGATCGCCTGGGTGAAGCCGAACAGGGAGAAGAACACTCCCGCGGTCGAGATCGCCAGGAACATGTTGGTGATGTCGCCCGTGGCGTGGGCCTGCACCGAGAAGTTCTCCGGATGATGCGCCGTCGACATGAGTACCAGGATGGTGCCGATGGGCGCGCAGACCTTGATCCAGGTGGCCAGGGTGTTGAACAAGAGCACGAGGCGCAGGATCAGGAAGTTGAGCGCCACGAAAGCGCCCATGATGAAGATGCACACCACCACGCCCGTGCCGGTGAGCAGGCCGGTACCGATGTCCACCATGCCGGGCAGGTAGCCGTTGGCGTAGGTGACCACCGCCAACGCTTCCACCGGCGCGATGGTGACGTAGGCGAGGAACAGGATCCAGCTCCACACCCGCCCAACGAGCCGGCCGTGGCTGATGAGGCTGATGTGCATCAGGCCGCCGCTGCGCGGGAAGAGCGGCCCGAGCTCGGCGTAGACCATGGCGATCAAGCCCACCACCAGCGCGGCGATGGCCCAGGAACCGATGCTCAGGGGACCGGCGATCTGCGCCGCCTTCATGGGGCCGAACAGCCAGCCGGAGCCGATGGTGGAGCTCAGCCCCGCGAACAGCAGGCCGATGACACCGGCGTCTTTGCGCAATTTGCCTTGGGCCATGGGAGCATCCCCTGTGTGAGGTCGCGAGAGGCTAACGGAGGGTGCCAGCCCGCGCAAGCCCGGCCTAGAATGGACCGCCCTACTGACTGCCGCGAGGCTGCCTCCATGCAAGGGAAACACATCCGGCTTCCGCTGCTCGCCGTCTTGCTATCGCTCGCCGCCTGCGCGTCGTTCGAAGAGCGGCTGGCAGGATGGGAGCAGGACAGCCGCACGGCGGGACGGCCGGTGCTGGTCTACGGCGTGGAGAGTTCCGCGCCGACCGCGGGCCTCGCCCTGGCCAACACCGGGACGAAAGCCGTGACGGGTCTGAGCGTGACGCTCAGGCCTTACGCGAAGGGCAGCCCCGCGGGTGACGCACAGGCCTTCGATCTCAGTCCCGCGCTGCCGGCCGGCGGGATCGCGCCGGGCGCGACTTTCAACGCACGCTGGAACACGGACTTGCGCACGGCGGATTGCTTCCGCGTCAGCGGCCTGGCGCTCTCCTTCGCCGGCGGCAGCAACGCGAGCATCGGCGAGAAGGACATGGACGATTACTTTGCGCCCGTCGTCAACAAGCACTGCACGCGCGCAGCGGCGTACGCCGCGCCCAGCGGCGGCTACTGAACCGGACCTCTGAGTGCACGCCGGCTCAGGCGCAGGAAGCGGTAGACGAGCAGCACTGCCGCCACCGTGAGGCCCGCGAGGAAGCCCGCCCAGATGATCGGCGGGCCCAGGTGCAAGGGGATGCCGAACGCCCAAGCCAACGGGAAGCCCACGAGCCAGTAAGCCACCACGGTGATGACCATGGGCAGGCGCGTGTCCTTGTAGCCGCGCAATGCTCCCATGGCGCTCACCTGCAGGCCGTCCGAGAGCTGCATGACCGCGCCCATGTAGAGCAGGTTC
>DATIEQ010000194.1:0-10716 GCA_035455665.1 Gammaproteobacteria bacterium
CAGCGGCTCGTCGCAGATGTCGCCGTGCACGAAGCGGAAGTTAGCCCGGCCCTCCGCCTCCTTGAGGTTCAGCAGGCTGCCGGCGTAAGTGAGTGCGTCCAGCACCACCACCCGGTCGGCGGGATGGGTCTTGAGCCAGTGGTGCGTGAAGTTCGCTCCGATGAAGCCGGCGCCGCCGGTGATGAGGACCTTACGCATCTTTGAGCTCCCCGAGCATCTTCTTCAGGTTCTCGCGCCAGGGCGCGGGACGCAAGCCCAGGGCCTGCTCCGTGGAACTCCAGTCCAGCACGCTATAGGCGGGACGCCGTGCCGGCGTCGGGTACTCCGCGGTGTTGATGGGCAGCACCTCCGCTGGACGCTGCAACAGACCTGTGGCCAAGCCATCCTCGGCGATGGCGACGGCAAAATCGTACCAACTGGCCACCCCCGCATCGGTCCAATGATGGATACCGCGGAAGCCGGGCACCTGCACGGCCCTCCACAGGGCCGCGGCCACCGAGGAGGCCCAGGTGGGTGAGCCCCGCTGGTCGCGCACCACTTTCACGCTGCCGCGCTCGCCCATGAGGCGCAGCATGGTGCGCACGAAGTTCTGGCCCCGGGCGGCGTAGACCCAGGCGGTGCGCAGCACCAGCGCCTCGCCGTGGGATTTCTCCATGACGCGGCGTTCGCCTTCGAGCTTCGTCTCGCCATAGACGCCGAGCGGCGCCACGGGGGCATCCGGTTTATAAGGTTGCGTGGCCTTGCCGTCGAAGACGAAATCCGTGGAGATGTGTATGCAGCGTGCCCCGCTGGCACGCGCGGCGGCGGCCACATGTCCCGCCCCTTCCGCGTTCACGCGGAACGCCTGGTCCCGCTCGCTCTCCGCCTTGTCCACCGCGGTATACGCGGCGGCGTTCACCACGGCCTCGGGGGACGCCTCGCGCACGACGCGCATGACCGCATCCTCGTCGGCGATGTCGAGTTCACGATGCCCGAGTGCGCGTACCTCGGTCCCCGCGGGCGCGAGGCTCACGAGGGCGGAGGCCACCTGGCCGCCGGCGCCGGTGATAAGCACTCTCACGGGAAGCATTCCGCGTCGGCGAGGCTCTTGCCTTGCTGATCCTTGACCGAGAGCAGCGGCGCCCGGCCACCGAGCGGCCAGCGGATGTCGAGCTTCGGGTCGTCCCAGCGCAGGCTGCGCTCGTGTTCGGGTGCGTAGAAGTCCGTGCACTTATAGAAGAACTCCGCCGCTTCGGAGAGCACGTAGAACCCATGGGCGAAGCCGGGCGGGATCCAGAGCTGGTGCTTGTTCTCGCCGGAGAGCAGGGTGCTCACGGCACGGCCGAAGGTGGGCGAACTGCGGCGCAGGTCCACCGCCACGTCGAACACCTCGCCCAGGGTCACGCGCACCAGTTTCCCCTGCGGCTGCTTGATCTGGTAATGCAGGCCGCGGAGCGTACCCTGCACTGAACGGCTGTAGTTGTCCTGCACGAACTCGACGCCGATACCCGCCTTGGCGAACTTGCGCTGCTCCCAACTCTCGAAGAAGTAGCCGCGCGCGTCGCCGAAGACCTTCGGCCGCACCAGCACCACGTCGGGGATCTCGAGCTTGACGAACTCCATCAGCGGGGCGCCTCGCTCTTCAGCACCTGCAGGAGGTACTGGCCATAGCCGGTCTTGGCGAGGGGCTGCGCCAGGCGCTCCACCTGGGCCGCATCGATGAAACCCTGCCGGAACGCGACCTCCTCGGGGCAGGCGACCTTGAGCCCCTGGCGGTTCTCGATGGTCTCGATGAAGTTCGCGGCCTCGAGCAGCGACTCATGGGTGCCGGTGTCCAGCCAGGCGACGCCACGGCCGATGATCTCCACCTGCAGCGTGCCCTTGTTGAGATAGGCCATGTTGGCGTCGGTGATCTCGAGTTCGCCGCGCTTCGAGGGCTTGAGCGCCTTGGCCACGTCCACGATGCTGTTGTCGTAGAAGTAGAGGCCGGTGACCGCGTAACTGGACTTGGGCGCCTGGGGCTTCTCCTCGATGCCGAGCGCTTTGCCTGACTTGTCGAAGTGCACCACCCCGTAGCGCTCCGGATCCTTCACGTAATAGGCGAATACCGTGGCGCCCTGTTCGCGTTTCGTGGCGCGGCGCAACTGCTCCGGGAACCCCTGGCCGTAGAAGATGTTGTCGCCGAGGATCAGGCAGGCGTAGTCCCGGCCGATGAAGCGTTCGCCGAGGATGAAGGCCTGGGCCAGTCCGTCCGGACTCGGCTGCACCACGTACTCGAGGTTGATGCCCCATTGGGAGCCGTCGCCGAGGAGCGCACGGAACAGCGCCTGTTCGTGGGGCGTGGTGATCAGCAGGATATCCTGCATCCCCGCCATCATCAGTGTGGTCAGCGGGTAATAGATCATCGGCTTGTCGTAGATGGGCAGGAGCTGCTTGCTCACCGCACGGGTGACCGGATGCAGGCGCGTGCCGGAGCCTCCTGCCAGGATGATGCCCTTGTATTTCATGACTTGACCCACCGCAGCATGGATGGCCAACCGCCCAGATCAGCGCAGCGGGATTTATAGGCTTCCAGCTGCTGCTGGAACCCGCTGTCTGCCTGAGTCCGAGCGGCAAATCTCCCTTCGAGTTCGCGATAGAGACGCAGGTCGTAATCGTTGTTGGCGCAAAACTCCCTATACAGATCGTCACCGAGGGATTCGTGCATCGTCGCGGCCGGATCTTCCGGCCTGTCACGGCTGCGATTCTGGATCACATGTGCGAGATCGATCGCATCAAACGACCCTCGCAGGGCGTTCTCGGCCTGCACCATCGACTCATCGAATCTTTCCACGAATCCTATGAGCACTCTATCCGCCTTGGAACGATCCAGCGCCGACTGGAACTCCTGCTCGCCCAGCCGCCGGCTGCCGCGCACAGCGCACAGCCATCGCGTTTGCATGTTCCTGAGCACGGGCGGGCTCTCGTCCCGTAGACGCCACTGGAAATAGCCCCGCATGTCCAGCTGCTTTGCCATCTGGGCGCCGGGCGTACTGGCCCGTTGCGTCTTCTCGAACCTGTATACCGACAAGGCGCGTGCGATCGGCTCGCGCATCATGAACAGATGCCAGAAGCTGAACCCGTCCGCGACATAGTCCGTATCGAAAGGCATGTGATGACTGGAGAGGGCCGATACTCCGTGGTTGGCGAGGAGGTATTCCTCGACGTAACGCATGCCTCCCGTGCGCATCGACTTGTCGTCGCGATGATCGACGAAAGCGGAGCGAAAGTGCCTTTGCAGCGCCCAATCGATGGTGGACCCGGCATTCTTGAACACGTGATGGTGCAGGATTACGTCACGCATCACTGCAACAGCCTTTGCTTCTGACGCAGGAACTTGATGATGCCCGCGACGCAGGCTTCGGCATCGTTGCTGACAGTGTCCAGGACCAGTTCAGCCGCTTCAGGTGCCTCATAGGGTGAGTCGATGCCGGTGAAATTCTTGATCTCGCCCCGCCGCGCTTTCTTGTAGAGGCCTTTCGGATCGCGCTGTTCGCACACCTCCAGGGGCGTATCCACGAAGATCTCGATGAACTCTTCCCTACCCAGGATATCCCGCACCATACGACGATCGGCGCGGAAGGGAGAGATGAAAGCGGTGATTACGATGAGACCCGAGTCCACGAACAGCCGCGCCACTTCGCCGATGCGGCGGATGTTCTCTACCCGCGCCTCGTCGCTGAATCCCAGGTCCTTGTTGAGACCGTGGCGCACGTTGTCTCCATCCAGGAGATAGGAATGATAGCCCTCCAGGAACAGCGCCTGCTCCAGTGCGTTCGCGATGGTGGACTTGCCGGAACCGGACAGGCCCGTGAGCCAGACCACGCAGGGGCGTTGCCCCTTCTGGTTCGCGCGCTGCAGGCGGCTCACCTTGTGCTCGTGCCACACCACGTTCTCGGACTTGTCCTGCTGGGGCTGGCTGATGGCGCGAGTCACCATGCCGGCGCCCACGGTGCCGTTGCTCAGGCGGTCGACGACGATGAAGCTGCCGGTCGCGTGCGACACCGTGTAGGCGTCGAAGGCCACGGGCTCGTTGAACGTCACCCGGCATTGGGCGATCTGGTTGAGCTTCAGTTCCTCGCCGGGACCCTGCTCCAGGGTGTTCACGTCCACCACGTGGTGGATCTGCTCGATGACCCCGCTCACGGTCTTGGCACAGAGTTTGAAGAGGTATTGCTTGCCCGGCAGCATCGGAGCGTCCGCCATCCAGATGAGCCAGGCATCGAGGCTCATGCCCACGTGCGGCGCCCGGTCGCCGTGCACCAGCACGTCGCCGCGACTGATGTCGATCTCGTCCGCGAAGGTGACCGTCACCGCCAGAGGGGCATGGGCCTCATCGAGCTCGCCGTCGCTGCCGAGGATGGAGGTGACGCGGCTCGAGCGTCGCGAGGGCAGCGCCATCAGCGTGTCGCCCTTGCGCACCACACCGGCGGCGAGGGTACCGCAGAAACCGCGGAAATCCAGGTTCGGGCGGTTCACGTACTGCACCGGCAGGCGCAGGTCGCGGAAGTTCACGTCCTCCACCATATCCACGGTCTCGAGGATGGAGAGCAAGGTCTCGCCCTCGTACCAGGGCATGCTCGCCCCCGGGTGCACCACGTTCTCGCCTTTCAGGGCCGAGACGGGCACGAAGCGGATGTCCGGGATGTCCAGCGATTTCGCCAGCTCGCGGTAATCCGCACAGATGCGCTCGTACACCGTCCGGTCGTAGCCCATCAGGTCCATCTTGTTCACCGCCACCACCGCGTGGCGGATGCCGAGCAGGGAGACGATGAAGCTGTGCCGCCGCGTCTGGGTAAGCACCCCCTTGCGCGCGTCGATGAGGATCACGGCGAGGTTCGCCGTGGAGGCGCCGGTCGCCATGTTGCGGGTGTACTGCTCGTGGCCGGGAGTGTCGGCGATGATGAACTTGCGCTTGTCGGTGGCGAAGTAGCGGTAGGCCACGTCGATGGTGATGCCCTGCTCCCGCTCCGACTGCAGTCCGTCCACCAGCAAGGCGAGATCCATCTCTTCGCCCGTGGTGCCGTGCTTCTTGCTGTCCTTCTTGAGGGACGCCAGGTGGTCGTCGAAGATCATGTCGGTGTCGTGGAGCAGCCGACCTATCAGCGTGCTCTTGCCGTCATCCACGCTGCCGCAGGTGATGAAACGCAGCAGCTCCTGGCGCTGGTACTGTTTGAGGTAGGCCTTGATGTCGGTCTTGATGAGGTCCTTGAGGGCGGCCATCAGAAATACCCCTCGCGCTTCTTCTCCTCCATGGAGCCCGCCTGATCGTGGTCGATGAGGCGGCCCTGGCGCTCGGAGGTGCGGGTCAGGAGCATCTCCTGGATGACCTCGGGCAGGGTCGCGGCCGTGGAACGCACCGCGCCGGACAAAGGATAGCAACCGAGTGTGCGGAAGCGCACCGTCTCGAGGCGCGGCTTCTCGCCCGGGTTGAGACGCATGCGCTCGTCGTCCACCATGATGAGCCCGCCCTCCCGGTCCACCACCGGCCGTGGTTTCGCGAAGTACAGCGGCACCACCGGGATGTCTTGCAAGTAGACGTACTGCCACACGTCCAGCTCGGTCCAGTTGGAGAGCGGGAACACGCGGATGCTCTCGCCTTTGTTTATGCGCCCGTTATACAGGCTCCAGAGCTCGGGCCGTTGGTTCTTGGGGTCCCAGCGATGGTTCTTGTCGCGGAAGGAATACACCCGTTCCTTGGCGCGGGACTTCTCCTCGTCGCGGCGCGCGCCGCCGAAGGCGGCGTCGAACTGATGCTTGGAGAGCGCCTGCTTGAGCGCCTCGGTCTTCATGATGTCGGTGTATTTCTTGCTGCCGTGGTCGAAGGGGTTGATGCCCGCCTTCAGGCCCTCCTGGTTGGTGTGCACGATGAGCTCCAACCCCAAGCGCTTCGCGGTCTCGTCCCGGAAGCGGATCATGTCGCGGAATTTCCAGGTGGTGTCCACATGCAGCAGCGGGAACGGCGGCTTGGCGGGGCGGAAAGCCCTCAGCGCCAGCTCCAGCATCACCGAGCTGTCCTTGCCGATGGAATACAGCATCACCGGCCGCTCGAACTCGGCCGCCACCTCGCGGATGATGTGGATGCTTTCGGCTTCGAGCTGCTTTAGATGACTGAGACGGTAGTCCTTCATCGAGTGTACCGGCCCTTCATCGCAGCGGTTGGAACGAGCGGCCGAAGCGCGGCAGGTAATGTCGGGCCGGATCCAGCGAATAGGCGATGGCGAACGCGCGGCCTGCGATGGAGCGCTCCGGTATGAAGCCGATGAAGCGTGAGTCCTTACTGTCGTCGCGGTTGTCGCCCATGACGAAGTATTCGCCCGCGGGTACGACGACTGGGGCGAAGCTGCGCAGCGCCGCACGACCCGGGTCGAACATCACTGCGTGCCGCCGGCCCGACAGGTCCTCCTGACCGAACACGTGGTCGGCGGCGTCCGGCAGCGCAGCACTTTCACCGGACGAGGGCGGCAGATAGTGCAGGGCCTGGCCGTTGATGCTCACGATCTCGTCCTGCATGGAGATCACATCGCCCGGCTCGCCCACCACTCTCTTCAGCAAGCGGGTACCGTCTTCAGGCGAATACAACACCACGATATCTCCCCGGCGCGGCGCGGCGCGGTGCCAGAGCACTACTCCGGTGAAGGGCAGGCGCACGTCGTAGGCCATCTTCTCGGTCAGGATCCGGTCGCCTTCCACCACGGTCGGCTTCATGGAGCCGCTGGGGACGTGATAGATATCGGCGAAGGAGGAGCGGAAGACGCACATCAGCGCGACGAAGAGCATGGTGCCGCGCCATTCCTTCCACTCGGCCAACAGACGATCGCGTGACATGCGATTTACTCGTGTTCGCTCAGAACGGGATATCGTCGTCGGGGAAGTCCCCACCGGCGGCGGGCTCGCTGGCGGCCGGCGCGCTGCGCGGCGCCTCGTCACGGACCCGGTCGCCGCCGCCGGCGCCACTGCGGCCGCCCAGCATCTGCATCTCATCCACCATGATCTCGGTGATGTAATGCTTCTGCCCTTCCTTCTCGTAGTCGCGGGTACGCAGCCGGCCTTCGATGTAGATCTGTTGGCCCTTGCGCACGTACTCGCCCACGATCTCCGCCAGGCGGTTATAGAAGGTGAGCTTGTGCCACTCGGTGCGCTCCTTCTTCTCTCCGGTCTGCTTGTCCTTCCAGGACTCGTTGGTGGCCGCCGTGAGGTTCACGACCGCGCCGCCGGAAGGCATGTACTTGACCTCGGGGTCCTTGCCCACCGTGGCCACCAGGATCACCTTGTTCACGCCGCGTGCCATAAGCGCTTCTCCGTGGACCCATTCAGGGGCCGTTTTGCCGATTGAAGAGGACTATTTTACTTGGCGGGCCCGCTCCGGGTCACGGTTTTTGAGCGCCTAGGCTGCGTATTGCCGCGCCTAGCGGCTGTGCGGCGTGGAAGCCGTCCCCTCGAACGGTAGCAGCCAGCTTCCGAGAAGCCAGATCGCGGCCATGCCTAAGCTGAACCCGAAGCTCCCGGCCGGTCCAAAACGGCCTTGGGCCGCGCCGCCCAGCACGCCCCCGAGGAAGATGCCGAGGAATTGGGCACTGGAATAGACGCCCATGGCCGTGCCCCGTGCGCCGGCCGGCGCGACGCGGCTGATGAGCGCCGGCAACAGCGCCTCGAGGAGATTGAAGCCGCCGAAGAACAGGACGAGCGCTGCTCCTGCACCCCAAGCCGTCAATACCGGGAACAGGAACAGCGCCTGGGCCGCGCCGATGACCGCGATGGAGGTCATCAAGACGGGCAGCAGTCGGCCCGGGCGCTCGGCGAGACGCACGAGAGGAAACACCGTGAGCGCAGAGACGAGAAGCGCGGGCAGATAGAGACGCCACTGGCTTGCGGCCGCGATGCCCGCCTGTTCGAGTACCAAGGGCACGCCCAGGAACGTCGCGGTGAGGATCGCATGCTGTACGAGGATGGCGAAATCCAATCGCAGCAGCCGTGGCTCCCGCAGCACGCCGCCCAGGAGCGCGGGTACCGCCTCCGCGTCCTCGTGGACCTTGCTCGCGACCGGTGTCGGCACCGCGATATAGAGGAGCACCAGACCCAGCGCTCCGAACACCGCCGTGAGCCAGAACATGCCGGGCACGCCCATGAGGCCATTCAATATCGGGCCTGCGAGCAGCGCGAGCCCGAAGGCGAAACCGATAGACAGGCCGATCACGGCCATGGCCGTGCCGCGGTTCTCAGCCCGTGTCAGGTCCGCGGCGAGCGCGAGCAATGCCGAGCCGATGGCGCCCACGCCCTGCAGGAAGCGCCCCAGGGCGATGAGCTCCAGCGTATGCGCCAGGGCGGCGACCGCGCTGCCGAGGGCGAACACCACGAGACCCGCGGCGATGACCCGTTTGCGCCCGATCCGGTCGGACAGCAATCCCAGGGGTATCTGCAATAGAGCCTGGGCGAGGCCGTAGATGCCGAGCGCGAGACCCACCCGCGCGGGCGTCGCGTCCGGCAGGCTGCGGGCGTAGAGGGCGAAGACCGGATAGATCATGAACAGGCCGAGCAGGCGCAGGCCGAAGATGCCCGCCAGGGACAGGACGGCGCGGCGCTCGCTCGGTGACAAACGCGATTCAGGCATACGGGGATTCAACAGAGTTGACTTAATTCGGCACCGGCATGGTCACCAAGCAATCTTACATCACAACATGGATTTATCTGGGAACCGCCCCATAAAGCGTCGCGAGCGAAGGCAGGGCGAGGCGCGGGACGGCGAGCAACCGGAGCGTACACGGTAGTACGTGAGGATTGCGAGCCGGCCCGCAACAAAGCCATGCCGAGCGCAGCAGCTTTATGGCGCGGTTCGGAGTTTTGCGCCGGACTGGTGGAAAGGCGTAGACTTGAATGTTCGCTCCCGCAAGGACTTCGTCCAGCCCATGGCCCTCGACACCATCCGCGTCCGCGGCGCCCGCACCCACAACCTGGCCAACATCGACGTGGACCTGCCGCGCGACCGGCTCATCGTGATCACGGGCCTGTCGGGCTCCGGCAAGTCGTCCCTCGCCTTCGACACCATCTACGCCGAGGGCCAGCGGCGCTACGTGGAGTCCCTCTCGGCCTACGCCCGCCAGTTCCTCTCCATGATGGAGAAACCGGACGTGGACCACATCGAGGGGCTGTCGCCGGCCATCTCCATCGAGCAGAAGTCCACCTCCCACAACCCCCGCTCCACCGTCGGCACGGTGACGGAGATCTACGACTACCTGCGCCTGCTCTACGCCCGCGCCGGCATCCCCCGCTGCCCGGACCACGGCATCGACCTGACCGCCCAGACCGTGAGCCAGATGGTGGACCAGGTGCTCGGCATCCCGGCCGACACCAAGCTCCTGCTGCTCGCACCGGTGGTGCACGAGCGCAAGGGCGAGCACCTGGAACTCATCGCAGAACTGCGCGCCCAGGGTTTCGTGCGGGCGCGCATCGACGGCACGGTGACCGAGCTCGACCAGGCGCCGAAGCTGGACCTGCGCCGCAAGCACACGATCGAGGTGGTGGTGGACCGGTTCAAGGTGCGGCCGGACGTGAACCTGCGCCTCGCCGAGTCGTTTGAAACGGCGTTGAGATTGGCCGATGGCATCGCCCACGTGGCCTTCATGGACGAACCGCGACGCGCGGAGCTCACCTTCTCCGCCAAATTCGCCTGTCCGGTCTGCGGATACTCCCTCGCGGAGCTCGAGCCCCGGCTCTTCTCCTTCAACAACCCGGTGGGCGCCTGCCCCGGCTGCGACGGGCTGGGCGTGCGGCAGTTCTTCGACCCGGCGCGGGTGGTGACCCAGCCGCACCTGTCCCTGGCCGGCGGCGCGGTGCGCGGCTGGGACCGGCGCAACGCCTATTACTTCCAACTCATCCAGAGCCTGGCCCGGCACTACAAGTTCGACATCGAGACGCCCTGGGAGGAGCTGACGGAGAAGGTGCGCAAGCTGATCCTGCAAGGGAGCGGCGCCGAAGAGATCCCGTTCACCTACGTGAACGAACGCGGCGGCAAGAGCACGCGCCGCCACGCCTTCGAGGGGGTGCTGCCCAACATGGAGCGGCGCTACCGGGAGACCGAGTCCCTGATGGTGCGGGAAGAGCTCTCCAAGTACCTGAGCACCCGCCCCTGCCCCGACTGCGGCGGCACGCGCCTGAAACGCGAGGCACGCAACGTGTTCATCGCGGGCGAGAGCCTGCCGGCCCTCACGGGACGCTCCGTGGGCGACACGCTCAGTTTCTTCGAGAAGCTCGACCTCCCCGGCCGCCGCGGCGAGATCGCCGCCAAGATCGTGAAGGAGATCCGTGCGCGGGTGTCCTTCCTGGCGAACGTCGGGCTCGATTACCTGACCCTCGATCGCAGCGCCGAGACCTTATCCGGCGGCGAGGCGCAGCGCATCCGCCTGGCGAGCCAGATCGGTTCTGGCCTCGTGGGCGTCATGTACATCCTGGACGAGCCTTCCATCGGCCTGCATCAGCGGGACAACGACCGGCTGCTGAAGACCCTGACGCGCCTCCGCGACATCGGCAACACCGTCATCGTGGTGGAGCACGACGAGGAGGCGATCCGCAGTGCCGACCACGTGCTGGACATGGGTCCCGGCGCCGGCGTGCATGGCGGTCAGGTCGTGGCCCAGGGCACGCCGGAGGACATCGCGGCGGACTCGGCCTCCCTCACCGGCCAATACCTCTCGGGCCGGC
>DATIEQ010000195.1:0-2200 GCA_035455665.1 Gammaproteobacteria bacterium
TATCACGATCTGCAGCAGCAGGCCGGTGTTCTCGCCCAAGGTGGCGCGCAGCGCCAGGCTGTTCATGGCGGCGACGACGCCGACCACCAGGGCGGTGGTGGCGCCGTACACCAGGGTGCGGTCCAGGACCACGCGCACGTCCACCATGCGGTGGCGCAACACGGCGTAGGCGAAACCGCTGATGCCGAGGACGATGGAAAGGTTCTGTATCACCTGGGAGGTGATGAGGTCCAGCACCGGAGAATTGCTGAGGAATATGGACACCAGGAGAAACACGAAGCTCAAGAACAGCCAGCGCAATTGCGGTTTCTGAGCCTCATTGGCACGGCCATATCCATAGACCAGCACGAACGCGGGCAGCAGGTAAGCCGCTGAGAATACGGCGCCAAAGTAGGGGAGCATCAATCCGGTCCAACCGCCGATGGCGTAGAGGAGATGACCGCCCAGGAAGGTGGACACCCCCAAGACGAGGATCAGGACCAGGCCGGCGCGCAGGAACAGTCTGGCGCGCGGGCTCAAGGCAGGACCCAGGAGGGTCTCGATCATGACGTAGAAGGTGACACGGGTCAGGGTGAAGCAGCCGATGGCGAGCGTCTGCATCCAAAGGCCGGCGGCCCCATCGAGCGGGAAACCGTAGTTGAATGCAAAACCGACCAGGGTGGCGGTAAGCCAAAGCGCCATGCAGGCGGCGGCGCGATCGTGCCCGCGCCAGAGGACCAGGAGAGCCAGGACAGACATCAAGAGATAACTTCCGAAGAGGATCCAGTTCGACACGAGTCCGCGCGGACTGAACCCGGTCGGTACGGTGGTGGCCAGCACCGAGATACTCGCCCCCTCATGACGGAAAACGAACCGATAGGTCTTGCCCGGCGGGAGTGTGCCTTGCAGGTCGGAGATGGCGACCGCCGAACGGGCGGCAGGATCCAGGGCCGCGAGGTCCACTTCGTCACCCGCCTGGATCCCGGGGGGAAGAGAAAAACCCGAATTGGGGTAGACCCGTGCCGTCTGGGCATCCACGGCGTACAGGGTGAACGGCAAATCGTTGCGATGGAACGATCCCCAGCTTCCCCAAGCGCCACTCGTGAGGAACAACAGCGAGATGAGCGTCAGCGCGGCGAAGGAACGCGGCATGGAGATCTCCCGATATTTTTTGCGCTAAGCGATTCAGAGACCTAGGATCGTCGTCGACAGCGTCGTCCACCACGGGCTCATGTACAACCAGATCGCGACGAGTTCGGCCCCCAGGCCCAGACTGGCGCCGAAGATATAGACCGGATGCAGGCGGCCGCGGGTGACGAGGTCATAAGCGCCCAGCAAAGCGACCAGCAGGATGTCCCCGAGGTACAAGGCGGCCAGGAGCCCGCCGTAGTTGCGACCCAGGAGTCCCAGGAGCCCGTCGCCCCACCAGCGGGCGAAGCCCGCGTCGCAGATGAAGATGGTGGCGAGCAGCATGAGGCGCTTGTGGGCGGAGGGCGTCTTGCGCAGCCAGAGGGCGGCGCCGGCGAGGACCCCGAAGGACAGCATGTCGGCGAGCTGGATGCTGAGGAAGCCCGGGTCGAAGTCCGGCGTGCCGAAGTAGCGGCGGTCCACCACCACCGAGGCCGTGAGGCCGAGCACCACCACCGCGGGGTAGAGATAGAAGCCGGCCACGCCCAGCCGGCGGTGCAGGTCCAGCCGCTTGGAGCGGATGAGCAGCACTTGGACCGTCAACAGGCAGAGCCAGGTCACGAACACGGTGCCGTGGATGCGCACGATGGTCGGCTCGGGCGGGTGGCCCTGCTGGATGTGGTGGATGATCTCCGGCACGAAGCCCATCAGGACCCCGAGCCAGATGGTCATGACCATCAGCAGGAAGAAGTTACGATCCCACTTATGCGTGGCGGCGAACGGCGCCGGTGCCCAGTCCATTCCCATGGCTCACTCCCCGTATTCTTATGAGGGCAGCATAGCACCCGCTTCGGCGGGCCCGGCGCCCGCCTCCCGTCCCGGCAGGCCCGGACGTAGACTCTGCGGCAGGAGTCAGGGATGCAATGCATCCGCACGCAGCGCCGCGCGCGCCACTCGGGCCTCAATGCATGCCGGGATAATGTCCGCTGAAGATGAGCAGCGAGTCGAGGGTGTCGGTCATCCCGTGGGCGACGATGGGCACCCACAGGTTGCGGCCGCAGGCGAGGTAGAGGGCTCCCAGCAGCGCGCCGTC
>DATIEQ010000196.1:0-7648 GCA_035455665.1 Gammaproteobacteria bacterium
AGCCCAAGACCGTGAGCGAGACCGAAGAGCTCCTGGCGTTCCGTGACATCAACCCACGGGCGCCGGTCCATATCTTGATTGTCCCGCGCAAGCACATTGCGAGCGTCAACGAACTCACCGACGATGACGCGGCGCTCGTGGGGCGCATGGTGTTGCTCGCGCAGAGCATCGCGCGGCAAGAAGGCATCGCGGAGTCCGGCTACCGTCTCACCCTGAACTGCAACCCGGATGGCGGCCAGACGGTGTTCCACCTGCACATGCATCTGCTCGGTGGCCGGCAGATGGAATGGCCACCGGGTTGAATCAGTCGTATTTCTGCTTCTCCGCCTTCTTCATCGCCCCAAGCAGTTTCAAGTAATTCGCATAGCGACTCGCGGGTATCTCGCCCCGCGCAGCGGCCGCCTGTACTGCACACCCCGGCTCTTGGGCATGCACACAGTCCGGGAAGCGGCAGTCGCTCGCGTGACGGGGGAACTCGATGAATAGCCGCGCCACGTCGCGCGGCGCTACTGCAGTCAAGGCCAGATCCCGCACCCCGGGAGAATCCAGCAGTTCACCCCCGCCGGGCAGAGCGTGCAGGGTGGTGACGGTGGTGGTGTGCTTACCTTCGCCGCTGATGGCGGAGAGTTCATCGATGCGCCGCCGGGCGTCGGGGACGAGAGCGTTCAAGAGCGAGGATTTGCCCACGCCGGACTGGCCTACCAACAGGCTCATGCGCCCGGCGAGAGCGGCCTTGAGCGCATCGAGACCCGCGCCGCTGCGGCTGCTGACGTCGAACACGGAATAGCCTATCCCGCGGTAATAAGCGAGCTGTCTCTGGAGGGGAGTAGCAGCGCCTGCCAACAGATCGGTCTTGTTGTAGACGATGCCCGCCTCGATCCCCATGCCGGCGATGGAGGCGAGATACTTATCCAGCAGGAACAGCTGTGCTTCAGGTTCCACCGCAACCGTCACCAGCACAAGATCGAGGTTCGCGGCGATCGGCCGTGCCTTGCCGCGGGCATCCGCCTTGCTGAAGAGCGAGCGCCGCGGGAGCAGTGCACGGATCAACGCTGCGCCGGGATCCACCCGCAGCCGGTCCCCGCACACAGGCTGCAGAGATCTGGCCGCCGTGAGGCAGGTCAAGCGCATGCCGTCACCGGTCTCTACCACGAAGCGGCGGCCATGGCCGGCCAGCACGCGAGCCTCGAGGAGCTTCCGATCGGCCGTCATCAGCGCGCGGCTTGCAGGCGGGCGATACGCATCAGGGCCGGCGGGTGGGAGTCGTAGACAGCCGAATGCAGCGGGTCAGGGGTGAGCGTCGCCGCGTTGTCACGATAGAGCTTGACCAGCGCGCGCATCAGCGCCGCGCCGTCCGCCTGCTGCCGGGCATAGGCGTCCGCCTGGTACTCGTGGCGGCGCGACCAGGCCGAGGCGAGGGGCTCGAGGATGAACAGGAACGGCGGCAGCAAGAGCGTGAAGAGCAGGAGCGCCATGTAAGGGGAGGGGGCTGCAACGCCCAGGCCTGTGTAGAAGCCGTCCCAGTCGCTGAGTTGCCCGAGGAGCGCGAGCCCGAGGAGCCCGAGCACGGCACTCAATGCCAGGCGCTGCAGCACGTGGCGCAGGCGGAAATGACCCAGCTCGTGGGCCAGTACCGCTTCGATCTCGTCGGCCGCAAGCTTGGTCATGAGCGTATCGAAGAAGACGATGCGCTTGTTGCGGCCAAAACCGGTGAAGTAGGCGTTGCCATGGGCCGAACGGCTGGACCCATCCATGACGAACACGCCGCGGCTCTCGAAACCGCAGCGGATGAGCAGCGCCTCGATGCGCGCTTTGAGGTCCGCGTCCGCGAGCGACGAGAACTTGTTGAACAGGGGTGCGATGAATACGGGATAAGCCCAGGTCAGGGCCAGACTGAAGCCGAACCACAGGGCCCATACGTACAGCCACCACCCAGCGCCGGATTTCAGCATCAGGCCGAGCGCTGCATAGGCGAGCGGCGCCCCCAGCAGGACGGTCAGCAGCAGCACCTTGATCCGGTCGAGGATATAGGTGCGCACTGTGGTGCGATTGAAGCCGAACTCAGCCTCGATGCCGAAGGTGAAATAGACGCCGAGCGGCAGCCCGATGAGGGCGTTGATCAGTAGGTAGCTACCCATCACCAGCACGCCGGTGTGCAGGGGGCCGAGCGCCATGCCGCGCCAGGCGTCGTCCAGCAGCGCCAAGCCGCCGCCGAAGGTCCAGACGAGCGCCAGCGCCGTATCCAACGCCAGCCCCACGAGGCTGAAGCGTGCCTTGGCGGCTGTGTAATCGGCCGCCTTGCGATGGGCCGCGATGTCGATATCCGCTTCGAAGGGTCCCGGCACCTGATCCCGGTGCCGGAGCACGTGCCGTACCTGACGCAGCGCGAGCCAGGCGCGCAGGGCGGTGACCAGCAGCAGCGCGTCGATGAATGCCGATCCCAAGGTGCTCATGTGGTGAGGCTTCCGTACACGATTGCGTATCTTAAGCCATGCCATCCAGGATGGGCAGGGAGCGGCATGCGGGTTAGACTACGCTCCGGACCGCGCACGTAGAAACGTATGGCACTCGACACCGAAAATCTCATCTGGATCGATCTCGAGATGACCGGACTCAATCCGGACAGTGACCGCATCCTTGAGATCGCGACGCTCGTCACCGACAAGGAATTGCGCCTCTTGGCGGAAGGTCCGGTGATCGCCGTGCACCAGACCGCTGCGGTGCTCGATGCCATGGGCGAATGGTGCACGCGGCAACACGGGCAATCGGGCTTGACCCGGCGTTCGCGCGAGAGTCGGGCTGATGAAGGTGAAGCGGAGCGACGCACGCTGGAGTTTCTGCGCCAGTACCTGCCGTCCAATGCATCGCCCATGTGCGGCAACAGTATCGGCCAGGACCGGCGTTTCCTGGTACGGTACATGCCGGAGCTGGAGCGTTTCTTCCACTACCGCAACCTGGATGTCAGCACCCTCAAGGAACTCGCCAAGCGCTGGGCGCCAACGGTCGCAGCCGGTTTCACCAAGGAGTCTACCCATCTGGCGCTCGCCGACATCCGCGATTCCGTGGCGGAGCTCAAGTATTATCGGGAGCGTCTCTTCCGTCCGGAGTTTGCGCCGCCGGCTTGAGCTCCAGGTCGGGCCATTCGCCCCGCAGCGCCATGATGCCGCCGGAGACGATCAGCAATGCGCCTATCCAGAAGGTCCATCCGGGCGTCTCGTTCCAGATGAACCAGCCGTACAGCACCCCGAAGATGATGGTGCTGTAGGTGAACGGGCCGACGTGCGCAGCCGGCGCCGAAGCGTATCCGCGTGTCATGAGGAGCTGTCCCGTGGTCGCCAGCGCCCCCATGGTGATGAGCAACGGCATCTCGCTCACGGAGGGCGTCACCCACGACCAAAGCAGTGGCACGGCAGAGCCGAGGGTGGCGTACAGGCAGAAATAGAACACGATGCGCGTCGCGGGCTCGGTGCGCGAGGAGTGGCGTATGGTCACCACCGAGAACGCCGCTGTCAGCCCAGAACCGAGTCCGATGAGCGCCGGCCACGAGATGATACCGATCCCCGGTTTGAGCACCAACACCACGCCGATGAAACCGGTGACGATGGCCCAGCGCACCTTGCGTGGCACGTACTCCCTGAGCAGCAGGAAGGCGATGAACGGCACGAACAGGGTCGCCGTCTGATTGAGCAGCATCGCTGCCGCGATCGGCATGTGGCCGAGTGCAAAGAAAAGGCAGTACATCGACAACAACCCGGAGACGGCGCGCATCACGTGCAGGTGCATGCGCCGTGTGCGGAGCTGCCGCAGCGACAAACGCAGCAGCAGCCAGGGCATGAGGAACAGGAGCGAGAAGAAGCTCCGCCAGAACACCAGCACCTCGTTAGGCAGGCGCGCGGACAGATGGCGTATCAACACCGCCATGGTCGAGAAGGCCGCCGCGGCGCCGATGATGTAGAGGGCGCCGCGGGCAGGATGATCGCTGCGGAGGCGGGCGATGGGTCCGTCGCTGGATGAAGGCGGTTTCACGCGTGCGGCCGACGGATGGAAGCGGGTTGCGCCCGCGAGAAGGCGGGGTATTATCCTCCCTGCCGCGACTGCGTGGAAGGGCGATATGCAAGACGTGTTGACCATCGATGACATCCGCGCCGCGGCGGCGCGCATCGCGCCTCACGTGCGCCGCACGCCCGTGATGCGTTGCCCGGACCTGGACGCGGAACTCGGTGCGGAGATCCACTTCAAGTGCGAGAACTTCCAGGAGATGGGTGCTTTCAAGCTGCGCGGCGCGAGCAACGCGCTGCTGTCCCTGCCCAGGCGAGCGCTCGAACGCGGCGTCGCCACCCATTCGTCGGGCAACCACGGAGCTGCGCTGGCGCTCGCGGCCAGACGCAGTGGGGTGCCTGCGTGCGTGGTGATGCCTGAGAACTCGAGCGCCTTCAAGCAGCGGGCCGTGGGGGGGTATGGAGCCCGCATCGTCTTCTGTGCGCCGACCCAGGCAGCCCGCGAGCAGGCATTGGCGCATTACGTAGAAGAGACCGGTGCCACGGTCATACATCCCTACAACGACACCCGGATCATGGCCGGCCAAGGGACCGCGGCGCTCGAGCTCCTGCAGGAAGTCCCGCACCTGGATCTGGTGCTCGCCCCACTGGGGGGCGGTGGGTTGCTCTCCGGAACAGCCGTGGCTACGCGCGCGCTGGCGCCGCAGGCGCGGGTGGTGGGTGCCGAACCCACCGGCGCCGACGATGCCTGGCGTTCGCTACGGGCAGGGAGCATCACGCCGGTGGCGAAACCGGACACCGTCGCCGACGGTCTGCGTGCGACCATCGGCCCGCTGACCTTCGCGGTGATCCGCGCGACGGTGGACGAGGTGGTGCGGGTCGACGAGGCCGACATCGTCGCTGCCATGCGCTACGTCTGGGAGCATATGAAGATCGTCATCGAGCCATCCGCGGCCGTACCCGTGGCGGCACTCAGGCGACGCTTGGTAGAGATGAGTGGTCGCCGCGTCGGTGTTATTCTGAGCGGCGGCAACGTGGACCTCGACCAGTTACCCTGGAGCAAGCGATGAACTCGAACTGCATGCGCGCCGCTGTGGCCCTGTTCACGGCCGCCTTTCTGTGCGCGCCGGGCATGGCAAGCGAGAGACCAGCACCAAACCCGGCAGACGTGCGCGACATCCTGACGGTAAACCAGTTTCATCAGGCCGGAATCGACAAGCTCTCGTCCGATGAGCTCGCGGCCCTCAACGCCTGGCTCGGCAGCAGCCTGAACAAGCTGGCGCCGTCATCGAATCCAGCGGCGAAAGCGCTGGATGTCCGCGATCTCATGAGCGTGAACGAATTCCGCCAAACGGGGCTCGACAAGCTCACCCCTGATGAGCTTGCCGCTTTGAACGCCTCGCTCGGCGCCGCCATGACGAAGCCGGCGGCGACGCCCATCCCTGCGGCTGTCGCGACTGCCCCGGTAGCGCTCACCCGGGCGGCGCCTGCAGCGACGACCGCCGCTTTCGGCAAGGAGATGTTGGCGCCCCTGCCGCAGGATGCGGCGGTCCCCGACATGCTTACTGCGCGAATCTCCGGCCTGTTCCTCGGCTGGCGCGGCGAGACGGTCTTCAAGCTCGACAACGGCCAGGTTTGGCAGCAGGCAGAACCCGGGATGTTCGATACCCGCATGCAAAACCCAGAAATCACGATCAAGAAACTGCGCTTCGGATACCTTTTGACCTTCCCCGGCCGCAGCGAGACGCTCCTCATCCGCCGCCTGCACTGAGTGACGGCATTCACAGACTGTGAAGGGCAGCACGCCTCGCCACCTCCCGCTTGGCCGATAATGCCGGCTGACGTGAACGGCTGACCGAGAGGTAAATCCATGCGCGCTATGCTGATCCTGACTGCCGCTCTTGCCGCCTTGATCGCGCTCCCGGTCGCCGCGGACAGCGGCGACAGTGTGCTGGGCATGTGGATGGCCGATGACGGCAAGGCGCGAGTGGAGATCGTGCGCGAAGGGGATTTATTCAACGGGCGCATCGTCTGGCTCAAGGAACCTATGTATCCCGCAGACGACGACAAAGGGATGGCGGGCCTGCCCAAGGTCGACCGGGAGAATCCGGATAAGACGCTCCAGACCCGACCCATCATCGGTTTGCTTCTGGTCCAGGGGTTCAAATATGCCGGTGACAACGTCTGGAGCAATGGCACCATCTACGATCCGGAAAGCGGCAAGACCTATAAGTGCAGCATGACGCTCAAGATGGATGGTACGCTCAAGGTGCGGGGCTATATCGGGATATCGTTATTTGGTGAGACACGGATATGGACCCGGCCGGTCCCGACAGGAGACGCGGCGTCCTCCCAGCCCTAAGTCAGGGTCTTTCGCAGCCTTTGGGGATTGCCTCGCCCTTCGCGACGAAGCGAAAATCCTTGAGCAGCACCTGGATCAGGGGCACCGGCCAGGTCTCCGCGCCGGCACGATGCGGGGGGACCGGGCAGGTGACGGCATCCTCGAAGATTGCCTTGCCCGCACGTTGTATGCGCGCCGTGTAACGGATCGGCCGTTCGAAGGGATTCGTGACTGTGAGCAGCGTGCCGTGCGAACCCTTCTCGACAGCGTAGCTCTCGAGGTGCGTCACGATGACCGGAGCAACCTTGCCGGGTTCCGCAACGTAACTTAAGTCTCCGATGCGATCGCCTTCCACTTTAACGAGCGCGACCACGGTCTCGTCGGCGAGCACGTTGATGATGCCGTCATAGACATAGGGCGCCTGGGGTTGATCCACCGTGTAGTAACGGTTCTCCTCTATCTCGAGCCGGACCTTCGTGGGCGGCCGGCAGGTCGCGACTCGACACACCTCATCCAGTGATTTCGGCGCGGCCGAGGCGGCCGGCGCGCCGTGGATGACCGGTGCCAGCAACGCCAGCGCGACGAGCACGGCGAACGCGGAGCGTATCCGCTCAGGGCGGGCTGGAGGCGTCATTGGCGGTCGCAGCGGCAGGAGCGGGTTCGATCTGCTGATCGGTGTTTGCGTGGTCGACTTGGCCCTGGGACTGCTTCTTGAGCATCTTCGCCTTGTTGAGATCGTCCACTAAGGGGCTGAACACGTTGCTCTTCGATACGACGACCGTGGCGTCGGAAGGAGCGCTACTCGCCTGTTTGGGGGGCGGAGGATTGCTCGATCCGCAGGCGGTGAGGAAGACCGCCGCGGCGACGAGCGACGCGATCAAGGTGGGGCGCATGACGTACCTCGGAGATATCAGGAGAATTTGACGCCGGCCCTCTCCAGACCCAGCAGCATCGCAACGTAAGCGGCGAGCATGGCCACGATAGCAAGCGTCAGCGCCGAGGTAAAGCCGAGCCCCTGGCGGAGCAACAACGGCAGCGCCGCGAAGAACACCAGCGAGGGCAGCACCAGCCAGAAGATGCTCCAGCACAGGCTCGCCACCTGCGCGCCGCTACGGGTATCCACGTACAGCCATACGATCGCGAGCAGCGACACGAGCGGCAGCGAGGCCAGCGCCCCCGCCCAGGCGGGCTGCCGTTTCGCGAGCTCGGATACGATGACGATGATCGATGCCGAGAGGACGAGCTTGATGGCGTAGTAGATCATGGCGCACTCACCTCTGGTGATCCCCGAAACTTTCGGTGCTGTATC
>DATIEQ010000197.1:0-9434 GCA_035455665.1 Gammaproteobacteria bacterium
AAGGTTTAAGGAGCGGTCCCATGGCGAAGAAGCGATCCACCGCCGCACCGGAGCTCTCCGTGGTGATCCCGGTGTACAACGAGCAGGAGTCCCTGCCGACCCTGTTCCGGCGCCTGTACCCCGCGCTCGACGCCCTCAAGCGTCGCTACGAGGTGATCTTCATCGACGACGGCAGTGCTGACCGCTCCGCCGCCATGCTGCGTGACCAGTTCGAGAAGCGCAAGGACGTGACCCGCGTGGTGCTGCTGCAGAGCAACTTCGGCCAACACGCCGCCATCCTCGCGGGCTTCGAAGCCTCCCGCGGCGAGAAGGTGGTGACGCTGGATGCGGACCTGCAGAACCCGCCGGAGGAGGTGGGCAAGCTCCTCGCCAAGATGGACGAGGGTTACGACTATGTGGGCACCATCCGCCGCGCCCGCCAGGACGTGTGGTGGCGCAAGGCCGCGTCGCGGACCATGAACCGTCTGCGCGAGCGCATCACCAAGGTGAAGATGACCGACCAGGGCTGCATGCTGCGCGCCTACGCGCGCCACGTGGTGGACGCCATCAACGCCACCAGCGAGATCAACACTTTCATCCCCGCGCTCGCCTACCTCTACGCCTTGAAACCCGTCGAAGTCACGGTCGAGCACAGCGAGCGGGAAGCAGGGGAGTCCAAGTACTCCCTCTACAAACTCATCCGCTTGAACTTCGACCTCGTCACCGGCTTCTCCGTGATGCCGCTGCAGGTGTTTTCCTTCATCGGCGTGCTCATCGCCGGTGGCTCGCTGCTGTTGTTCGTGTATTTGATGGTCTACCGCCTCCTCCATCCCGAGGGCACGGTGCAGGGCGTGTTCACCCTGTTCGCCGTGGTGTTCTTCTTCATCGGCATCCTGCTCTTCGGCATCGGCTTGCTCGGCGAGTACATCGGCCGTATCTACCAGGAAGTGCAGCGCCGGCCGCGCTTCCTGGTGCGCGCCATCCTCGAGAAGAAGTCCGGATGACCCGGCGCGTCGGCACCGCGAGCGCGGTGGTCTTCGCCTACCACGACGTGGGCGTGCGCTGCCTCTCTGTGTTGCTCGCCTACGGCGTGAAGGTGCTCCTGGTGGTGACCCACGAGGACGACCCCGGCGAGAACATCTGGTTCGGCAGCGTGAGGCGGCTCGCGGAGCTGCACAATATCCCGGTCGCCATCCCCAAGGACCCGAACGACGGCGCGTTGGCGAAGCACGTCGAGGCGCTCAAGCCTGACTTCCTGTTCTCCTTCTACTACCGCTACATGCTGGGCGAACAGCTGCTGGCAGCCGCCTATCGCGGCGCGCTCAACATGCATGGCTCGCTGCTCCCCAAGTACCGCGGGCGGGTGCCGGTGAACTGGGCTATCATCCACGGCGAACGCCAGACCGGCGCGAGCCTGCATTACATGGAGCGGAAGCCGGATGCCGGGGACCTGGTGGACCAGCAGTCCGTACCCATCCTGCCGGACGACACCGCCGCCGAGGTCTTCGCCAAGGTGACGGTGGCCGCCGAGCAGGTGCTGGACCGCAACCTGCCGGCGCTGGTGCTCGGTACCGCGCCGCGTCGCAGGCTGGACCTGAAGGCCGGCAGCTATTACGGGCGTCGCCGTCCGGAGGACGGGCGCATCGACTGGACCAAGCCCGCCTGGACAGTGCACAACCTGGTGCGGGCGGTGGCGCCACCGTACCCCGGCGCGTTCAGCACCGCCGGCGGCAAGACGCTCAAGGTGCTGCGCAGTCATTATCCCGACGAGCCGGCGCACCACAAGACGCCGACCCTGTATACCGAGTCGGTGCGCTGTTACGCGGATTGCGGCGACAAGAAGCGCATCGAGATTCTGCAACTGGAATGGGACGGCCGAGTCCTGGATGCCGCGCAGTTCGCGCGCCACCACGGTGCTCGGCCCCTGTCCCTGGGAGACTGAACGTGAAGAAGGTCCTGATCCTGGGTGTGAACGGCTTCATCGGCCACCACCTCAGCAAGCGCATCATCGAGACCACGGACTGGGAAGTCCATGGCATGGACATGTTCTCGGACAAGGTCAGCGACCTCCTGTCCAACCCGCGCTTCAATTTCTTCGAGGGTGACATCACCATCAACAAGGAATGGGTCGAATACCACGTGCGCAAGTGCGACGTGGTGCTGCCGCTGGTCGCCATCGCGACGCCGGCGACCTACGTCAAGGACCCGCTCAGGGTCTTCGAGCTCGACTTCGAGGCGAACCTGCCGATCGTGCGTCAGTGCGTGAAGTACCGGAAGCGCGTGCTGTTCCCGTCCACCTCCGAGGTCTACGGCATGTGCCGCGACCCGGGTTTCGACCCCTATACCTCGGAGCTCATCCTGGGCCCGATCAATAAGCCACGCTGGATCTACAGCTGCAGCAAGCAGCTCATGGACCGCATCATCTGGGCCTACGGTGAACGCGAGGGCCTGGCCTACACCCTGTTCCGGCCCTTCAACTGGATGGGACCCGGACTCGATTCCATCTATACCCCGAAGGAGGGGAGCTCGCGTGTCGTGACCCAATTCCTGGGGCACATCGTGCGCGGCGAGACCATCAAGCTCGTGGACGGTGGCGCCCGCAAGCGCGCCTACACCTACGTGGACGACGGCATCGATGCGCTCATGTCCATCATCGAGAACAAGAATGGGGTGGCCGACAAGCGCATCTACAACATCGGCAACCCCAAGAACAGCCACTCCGTGAAGGAGCTGGCGGACATGATGCTCAAGATCGCCAAGTCCATGCCCGAGTACAAGGCCAGTGCCGAGAAGGTCAAGCTCCTGGAAGTGAGCGCCGACGACTACTACGGCAAGGGTTACCAGGACGTGGAGAACCGCCTGCCGAACGTGGAGCACACCCGCAAGGAACTCGGCTGGGAACCGAAGGTGGACATGCAGACCGCCCTGCAGAAGCTGTTCGAGTTCTACCGCGGCGACGTGGGCAAGGCGCGGGCGCTGGCGGAAGATAATGCCTGAGGTCGTGAAGCGCCTCGCGCTCAAGATCGACGTAGATACTCTCCGCGGCACGCTGGAAGGCGTGCCGCCGCTCGTTGCGCTTCTGAAAAAATACCAGGCGGACGCCACCTTCCTGTTCAGCTTAGGGCCGGACAATACCGGTCGCGCCCTGCGGCGCATCTTCCGCCCAGGATTCCTCAAGAAGGTATTCCGCACCAATGTCGCCGCTAACTACGGCCTGAAGACGCTCATGTACGGCACCTTGATCCCGGGACCGGACATCGGTAGGAAAGGCGCTGCGGCCATGCGTGCAGTCCGGGACGCGGGCTTTGAAGTGGGCATCCACACCTGGGACCATATCCGCTGGCAGGACTTCGTGGCGCAGAAGGACGCAGAGTGGACGCGGCGCGAGTTCGCGCGAGCGGTGGAGCGCTTCCGGGAGGTGTTCGGCACTGAGCCTAAGACCTTCGGCGCCGCCGGTTGGCAGATGAACTTCCATGCCTTCGAGCTAGAGCACGAGTTCCACATGGACTATGCCAGCGATACCCGCGGCACCCATCCCTTCCTCCCGGAGCTGCGCGGCCGGGTTTTTGCCGTGCCGCAGCTCCCCACCACGCTGCCGACTCTGGACGAACTCGTAGGCGTGGACGGCGTGACGGTGGATAACGTGGCGGAGCATCTGCTCAAGCTCACGGAGAAGAATCCATCGATCCACGGCCACGTGTTCACTCTGCACGCAGAACTGGAAGGCATGGCGCTGCGCCCCGTGTTCCAGAAGTTACTCGACGGCTGGCGCTCACAAGGTTATGAACTGGTCGCGACTCGGACCCTCGCCGCCACACTCGACCGCAAGGCGCTCCCCATGAACACCGTGGTCATGGGCGAGGTGGCGGGCCGCTCCGGCAAGCTCGCCTTGCAAGGTCCGGGCTGCGAAGCGGTTACGGTATAATCCGCGCCCGCTGATTGTCTCTTTAACCAAGAAAACTCCCGAAGGAAGCTCCCATGGCGTACAAGCACGTGAAACTGCCGGCGGACGGCAAGAAGATCTCCGTGGTCAACGGCAAACTGTCGGTGCCGGACAACGCCATCCTGGGTTACGTGGAAGGAGACGGCATCGGCGTGGACATCACCCCGGCCTCCCTCAAGATATGGGACGCGGCGGTGGCCAAGGCCTACCAGGGCAAGCGCAAGATCCACTGGTGCGAGATCTACCTCGGCGAGAAGGCCCAGAAGCTCTACGACGGCAACTATTTCCCGGACGAGACCCTGGCTGCGATCCGCGACCTGGTGGTGTCCATCAAGGGGCCGCTCACCACGCCCGTGGGCGGCGGCTTCCGTTCACTCAACGTGACCCTGCGCCAGGATCTTGACCTCTATGCCTGCGTTCGCCCGGTGAAGCACTATCCGGGCGTGCCTTCGCCTCTCAAGAAGCCAGAGCTCGTGGACGTGGTGATCTTCCGGGAGAACACCGAGGACGTCTATGCCGGCATCGAGTACCAGGCAGGCAGCGACAAGAACAAGAAGCTCGCCAAGTTCCTGCGGGAGGAGCTGGGCGCCAAGTTCTTCGAGGACGCCGGTCTCGGCGTCAAACCCATCTCCGAGTTCGGTTCCAAGCGCTTGGTGCGCAAGGCCATCCAGCACGCCATCGACTATGGCCGCGGTTCCGTGACGCTGGTCCACAAGGGCAACATCATGAAGTTCACGGAAGGTGCGTTCCGTCAGTGGGGTTACGACCTTGCCAAGGAGGAGTTCGGTGCCACGCTGCTCGACGGCGGACCTTGGATGCAGTTCAAGAACCCGAAGACCGGCAAGCAGATCGTCATCAAGGACCAGATCGCGGACATCATGTTCCAGCAGATGCTGCTGAGACCTGACGAGTATTCGGTGCTGGCGACCCCGAACCTGAACGGTGATTACCTCTCCGACGCCGTGGCGGCGGAGGTGGGTGGCGTGGGCATCGCCCCCGGTGCCAACATCGGCGACCACCTGGCGGTGTTCGAGGCCACCCACGGCACGGCGCCGAAGCACGCGGGGCTCGACAAGGCGAACCCCGGCTCGCTGCTGTTCTCCGGTGTCATGATGCTGGAATACATCGGCTGGCGCGAGGCGGCGGACATGATCCAGCAGGCCTATGCCAAGACCGTGGCTTCGGGTGTGGTGACCTACGACTTCGCGCGGCAGATGACCAACGCGAAGGAGGTCAAGACCAGCGCCTTTGCAGACGCCGTGATAAAGAACCTCTGATCGGCGCCCTTTAGAAATAAATCAGGCTTGTTTCGGAACATTATCGACCCGGGTGAAATCCAAAGGTCTATAACTGGTGCCAGACCAGGATAGGCCGAGGATCACCCATGGCGGATTCCAATCTGATCAAGTGCGGCCTGGCCGCGAGTCTTCTCTACCTGCTGCCGGCCCTCGCCATCGTGGCTGGCCCGCGCACCGGCGCGTTCACCATGAGCTTCACCCAGACGACCTCGCTGGCGGACGGCGACGAGATCGCCCACCGTATGCTGCACCGCATCGTCTATGAAGATCGCCGCTCGAATCACGAGGTCCTCGCCGGACAGAGCATCGACCCTACGAAAGAGAGCTGGCAGGTTTACGTGCCCGAAAGCTATACCGGCGCGGAGGCTTACGGAGTACTAGTGTGGGTCTCGCCCTTCGACAGCGGCCGGCTACCGGACGGCTGGCGAAACGGACTCGAGGATCACAAGCTCATCTACGTGGGTGCGGACCGTTCCGGTAATGGCCAGGGTGTCATGGATCGGCGGGTGCCCCTGGCCCTCACCGGGCTCGCTAACATCGAGGCTGCTTACAAGGTGGATTCGGCACGGATTTACATCGGCGGCTTCTCGGGTGGTGGGGTGACGGCGAGCCGCATCGCCGCTGCCTATGCGGACGTCTTCACCGGCGGACTCTACGTCTCCACCAGCGAGGGCATCGGCACCGAGGACGTCCCCGTACCATCCAGCGACCGTTATGTACTTATGCAGACGCGCAACCGCTACGCATTCACGAGCGGCGACGAGGAGGGCACCAACAAGATCATGAATACCCGTGCCGAGGACGCCTACCGTGGCCTCTGCGTGCTGCGCCTGGAATTCATCCACATCCCGAACGCCACCCACGCGAATCTGGAACCACGCTATTTCTCGCGGGCACTCAAGTTCCTGGACGAACCTAAACCGGTCGATCCCGCCGACCAGGCAGACTGCGAGAAGCAGCGGGACGGACGCCGGGCCGCCGCCATCGACGCAATACGTCAGGCTTTCACGGCTGGTGACCGGGACAAGGCCCATGACCTGTTGATCGCCCTGCACCAGTCTTTTGGTCCTCTGGCGGAGCCTGAGTTTTCCCACTACGCAGGCTGCCTGAACGGCAATACCCTCTCCACCGACTGCCTAGGGAAGCCCACGGGCGGCGGTTAGCGGGCAGGCGCGAGTCCGCCAGGGGCATTTCCCGAGGCGATTCAGTAAAATAAGCCGTTTCCTCCGCGGGCCGGCCTCTATAGACCGGCCCTGCTTCCATCTCTCCGGAGACTGCATGTACCAGCCCGCTGATGCGGCGACCGCTCGCCGCCATACGTTCGTCTTCCCAGGCCCGGCGCTGGCGTTCAACCCGCTACGCGTAGCTGTCAACGAGCTGTTCCTGGCGGATGAGACCCGCTGTGTGGAGGCGCTCCTCGCCCAGGTGCGGATCGATGGGGCGGCGCGCGGACGCATCCAGAAGCGGGCGACGGAACTCGTGGAGACCGTGCGCCGGAACCGTGAGTCCAAGGGCGGCATCGAGGAGTTCCTGCGCCAGTACGATCTCTCCTCCCAGGAGGGCATGGTGCTCATGTGCCTTGCCGAGGCGCTCTTGCGCATCCCGGATGCGGACACCGCCGACAAGCTCATCCGCGACAAGATCGTGGACGGCGATTGGAAGGAACACCTGGGTGCGAGCCCCTCGCTGTTCGTGAACGCTTCTACCTGGGGGCTGATGCTCACCGGCAAGCTCATCGAGCTCGACCAGGGCGTGGAGAAGAACCTGGCGGGCTACATGGCAGCCCTGGTCGCGCGCGTGGGCGAACCGGTGATCCGAACCGCCTTCCGCCAGGCCATGCGCATCATGGGCCACCAGTTCGTCATGGGCCGCAGCATCAAGGAGGCCCTGAAGCGCGCCGCGGGCGAGGACCACCGCGACTACCGCCATTCCTACGACATGCTCGGAGAAGCGGCACTCACCGCCCGGGATGCACAGCGTTACTTCGAGGCCTACAGCACGGCCATCGATGCCATCGGTGCCACGGTGGAGAAGGGCGCGAGCGTCTTCGCCCAGCCCAGCATCTCCGTCAAGCTCTCGGCGCTCCATCCCCGTTACGAGCTCGCCCAGCGCGAGCGCGTCATGGCGGAGCTCGCGCCGAAGCTCCTGCAGCTCGCGGAACGGGCCAAGCGCTACGGCATGGGCCTCACGGTGGACGCCGAGGAGAGCGAGCGGCTGGATATCTCCCTCGACCTCATCGAAGCCGTGTACCGCTCACCCGCGCTGGCTGGCTGGGAAGGTTTCGGCCTCGCGGTCCAGGCCTACCAGAAGCGCGCCGTGCGCGTCGTCGACTGGCTCATCGCGCTCGCCAAAGACGGCAAACGCCGCATCCCCGTGCGCCTGGTGAAGGGCGCCTATTGGGACAGCGAGGTGAAGCGCGCTCAGGAGCGGGGGCTCGAGGGCTACCCGGTGTTTACCCGCAAGGTCAACACGGACGTCTCCTATCTCGCCTGCGCCCGCACGATGCTGGCAAATAGAGATGCCCTCTACCCGATGTTCGCCACCCACAACGCCCAGACGCTGTCGAGCGTCCTCGAGATGGCGGGCGGCAACCTGGAATTCGAGTTCCAGCGCCTGCACGGCATGGGCGAGGAGCTGTATCGCGAAGTCGTCGGCCCCACAAAGCTCAAGCTCAACTGCCGGGTGTACGCTCCGGTGGGGAGTCACGAGGACCTGCTGCCCTATCTGGTGCGCCGCTTGCTGGAGAACGGCGCCAACACATCCTTCGTGAACCGCATCATCGACGAGAAGGTGCCGGTCGCCACGATCGTGGCGGACCCGGTCGCCGAGGTGGAGACGCTCAAGACCAAGCCCCATCCACGTATCCCGCTGCCGGCGGACATCTATGGTGCCGCGCGCCGCAATTCCCGCGGGCTGAACCTGGCGGATCCCGCACGGCTCGGCGCTCTCGCCTCCGAGATGGAGCAAGCCTTCAGGGGCGAATGGATCGCCGCCCCCATCGTGGGTGGCAAGGTGCTCACCGGGAAAGAGAAGCCTTCCTTGAATCCGGTGGACAACCGCGAGACGGTGGGCCTCATCCGCGAGGCGGATGCGGAGACCATCCGCAAGGCAGTGGACGTGGCGGTCGCCGCCCAACCTGCCTGGGACATGACGCCCGCCGCGGAACGCGCTCGTATCCTGCGCAAGGCGGCGGATCTTTTTGAGGCGCATACCGCCGAGTTGATGGCTCTGTGCGTGCGGGAAGCGGGCAAGTCCATCCCCGACTCCGTCTCGGAAGTGCGCGAGGCGGTGGATTTCCTGCGTTACTATGCGGAACGCGCCGAGGAGGATTTCGGCAAGCCGCAGCGCCTGCCGGGTCCCACCGGCGAGTCCAACGAACTCTGGCTGCAGGGACGCGGCGTGTTCGTGTGCATCTCCCCCTGGAACTTCCCGCTCGCCATCTTCACGGGCCAGGTGGCGGCGGCGCTCGCCTCCGGGAACGCGGTGCTCACCAAGCCGGCGGAGCAGACCTCCCTCATCGGCGCCCAGGCGGTGCGGCTGTTGCACCAGGCGGGTGTGCCGGGGGCGGTGCTCAATTTCATCCCGGGCCGTGGCTCGGTGGTGGGTCAGAATGCAGTGGCGGACCCGCGCATCGCGGGGGTCGCCTTCACCGGCTCCACCGAGACCGCCAAGACCATCCACCAGACCCTCGCGAACCGCGACGGCATCATCCCCACCCTGATCGCCGAGACCGGGGGCCAGAACGCGATGCTGGTGGACTCCTCGGCGCTGCCGGAGCAGGTGGTGCTGGACGTGATCGCGAGCTCCTTCAACAGCGCCGGCCAGCGTTGCTCGGCGCTGCGCGTGCTGTTCGTGCAGGAGGAGATCGCCGACCGGGTCATCGAGGTGCTGGCGGGGTATCTAGACGAACTCGTGATCGGCAACCCCGCCTGGCTCGTCACCGACGTGGGTCCGGTCATCGACACGGCCGCGAAGAAGGTGCTGGACGAGCACAAGACCTGGATCAAGACCCAGGGCAAGGTGATCCGCGAGATCAAGGTCCCGGACGAGTTCTCCCACGGCACCTACGTGGCGCCCCTGGCGGTGGAACTGCCGGACCTTGACATCCTGAAGCGCGAGGTGTTCGGGCCGGTGCTGCACATCATCCGCTTCAAGGGCAGCGAGCTCGACAAGGTGATCGACAGCATCAACCGCACCGGTTATGGCCTGACCCT